>JBGPOC010000205.1:0-4748 GCA_041487825.1 Candidatus Dormibacteraceae bacterium
CAGAAAGAACTATCCGCGACTCCTGGCCGCATTCAGGCGACTCCGGGATCGGGCGGGCGCGCAACCCCAAGCGCCCGAGCTCGTGATCGCCGGCCGGCCGGGCTGGGCCTACGGCAACACGCTCGATCTGATCCGGGCCGAGCCGGGGGTTCGCTACCTCGGGCACGTGGACGACGCCACCCTCAGCGCCCTGTACGGGTCTGCCGGCGTGCTCGCTTTCCCGAGCCTCTATGAGGGGTTTGGCCTGCCGCTGCTCGAGGCGATGGCCCACGGCATCCCGGCCGTGGTCGGCACGGCGGGCGCGCTGCCCGAGTTGGCGGACGGGGCCGCGCTGCTGGTCGATCCGGAAGACGTGGCCTCCATCTCGGAGGGACTCCAGCGCATGCTCGGGGACCGCCCACTCCGCGAGAGGCTCGGTGCTGCGGGAAGAAGCCGCGCCGCCGGCTACACCTGGGCGCGAGCGGCGGCAACGACCAGGGACGTCCTGCGGCAGATCGCTTCGAAAGCCCAGGGTCCCGCCGGTCGTAGGATGGGACGCTGATGTCGCGCGACCGTGTCTCGATGCTGGGGTTGCTCGCCGGCGCGACGCACGACTACGTGCACATGGCGCGCCCCCTTCTGCGCGCCCTGGAGGGAACGCACCACTTCCACGTCAACGTGGTCACCGACGCGGACAGCCTCGCCCTCGACGGCGTGAACGTGGTCCTCGCGGCCAGCGATCATCACCTCCGCCCGGGCCAGGCGGAGCTGCTGACCGACTTCGTGCGGCGGGGTGGCGGTCTCGTCCTCCTGCACGGCACGCTGGCGACCTGGGCCGAGACGGGCGAGCTGGCCGAGCTCGCGGGATGGGCTCCGACCGGCCCTGCCGCGCTGACCGAGCTCGTCATCCGCACCGACCCGTCCCACCCGCTGACACAGCGGCTCGGACCGGACCTCAGGCTGACCGACGAGCTCTATCTGTCGGAGGGGCCGCCTTCCGGCGCTGCGGTGATCCTTCGGACGAGCTGGCATTTCACGGAGCAGGTGGTCGCCTACGAGCGCGCATTCGGTGCCGGCCGCTTCGTTCATATCGGGCTTGGCCATCAGCCGTCGACGTACGAGGACGCCTCGTTCCAGATGCTCATGCACCGGACCCTTCTGTTCGCCGCCGGACAGGGCCCGGCCGAGCCGGTGGGCGTGGGTCTCGTCGGATATGGGGCGGTCGCTCGCGCACATGCGGCGTCGGTCTCGGCCACCGCCGGGCTTCGCCTTCGCGGTATCTGCGACGTTTCCACCGAGCGCCGGGAGATTGCCGCACGAGACTGGGCTGTGCCCACCCACTCGAAGGCAGAGGACCTGTTCGACGATCCCGAGGTGGGCCTGGTCGTCGTCGGCACGCCGCCGAGCACGCACGCCGAGACCGTGCTCGCGGCTCTCGCGTCCGGCAAGCACGTGGTTTGCGAGAAGCCGTTCGCCTTGAGGGTCGATGAAGTCGATTCGATGATGGACTCGGCCGCCTCGCGCAACCGCGTGCTCACCGTCTATCAGAGCCGCCGGTGGGATCCGGACTACGTGGCGATGCGCGATGTGGTCCGCTCCGGACGGATCGGCGACCTGTTCTACATGGAGTCGTTCATCGGGGGCTATTCGCACCCATGCGACTTCTGGCACAGCCACGAGCCCGTTTCCGGTGGAACCATCTACGACTGGGGCTCGCACTACTTCGATTGGGTGCTGCAGCTCTTTCCGGACGCGGTCAGGTCTGTTTCGGCGGTCGCGCACAAGCGGGTGTGGCACGACGTGACCAACTCGGACCAGGTTCGCGTCGACCTCACTTTCGACGGTGGGGCGCAGGCCAGCTTCCTGCAGTCCGACATCGCCGCTGCGATGAAGCCGAAGTGGTATCTGCTCGGCACGCGCGGCGCCGTCGTCGGCGAGTGGCGTGACGAGGCCGTGACCTCGCGTGGTCCGACGGGGGATCTCGTTGAGGAGCGGCTGGCGCCGGCGGACTCGCCTGCGCGCGTAAAGGTGATGCGCCCCGCGGCGGACGGCGGTGCCCACGAGGAGGTGCTGGTGCTTGACCGGCGCGACGAGAACGCGTTCTACCGCAACCTTGCCGACCACCTGGCGTGGGAGGAGCCACTGGCCGTTCCGCCCGATGAGGCGCGACGCACCGTCGCTGTGATGGAGGCGGCCGCCCATTCGATCGCGAGAGGCGGCGCCCAGGTCGAGGTCCACATATAACGCGGCAGCTCGGATGGGGGGTGCTGGGCGCCGCGGGCATCGCGGACATCGCCGTGATGCCGGCGATTGCCGCCTCGAGCAACGGCCGGCTGGTTGCGATCGCCAGCCGCGATTCGAATCGTGCTCAGCGTCTCGCTTCGCAACATTCGGTTACCCGGGTCAGTGCCACGTACGAGGCGCTGCTGGACGATCCGGAGGTGGACGCGGTCTACATACCGCTCCACAACAGCGCGCATCGAGAGTGGACGCTGCGTGCGGTGGCCGCCGGCAAGCATGTGCTGTGCGAGAAGCCACTCGGGTTGAATGCGGCGGAGGTCGAGGAGATGGGCGAGGCCGCAGACAAGGCCGGCGTCCACCTGATGGAAGCGTTCATGTACAGGTTTCATCCTCGCCCGATCGCTTTCATCGATCGACTGCGCGACCCGATGTACGTGCAGGCGAGCTTCGGGTTCACGCTCGGTGACCCGCACAACTACCGGATGAAGAAAGAGCTTGGAGGTGGGGCGCTGCTCGACGTCGGCTGCTACACGGTGAGCGTGGTGCGCTGGATCCTCGGCGAGCCGGACTCGGTGGCCGCTTGGGCTCGCAGCGGTGAGGTGGACATGACGGTGAGCGCCCTGCTGCACTTTCCGGGCGGGGCGACTGCCGCTCTCTGGGCGAGCTTCGAGTCGCCCGAGGAGCAGGAGCTCATGGTGGTGACCGGCGGCGGGAGGCAACGGTTGGAAGGCCCGTTCAGCTCGATGGAGCCTGACCCGTACCGGCTGATGATCGAGTCGTTTGGCGACAGCGTGCTGCGTGACCGGCCGGTTGCGATACCCGTCTCCGACTCGGTCGCGAACATGAAGGTGCTCGACCGAATACGGGAGGCTATCGCCTAGGCCGGAGTGAGGTCGAGCGTTTCGTTGCCGCTCATGGACATCGGCCCCAGCGCTGCAGGCATCTTGGAGCCAGGGGCCATTACGAATGTGATAGTGCCGTTCGTCGTGGCCGTCATGTGGCTCTTCAGCATGCGGTGATTGCCCGGGTCGATCCAGGTGGTGACATCAGAGGTCGTGGTTCCTTTGACTGTGATGCCGCCGCCGCCCATGGTCGGAACCGGAAACGGGGGTGGCGTAGATCCGGGCGGCGGGAGAGACATGTCCAATGTCACGTCGATCGCCGCGCCACTCGTCGTCTCGATCACGGCGGCGTTGACGCCCTGGAGCGACTCGTCGCGCAGGTACTTGCTCTTGGTGGTTACGTGGATGGTCCCCGTGGCCGGACTTGGGAGACTCGTCTGGTCGTAGTCCTTCGACCAGGTGTCGCCGGGTTTCACGGGCGTATCGGGCAGCACTGCCGAAACGAGGTTGCCGGCGAGGCCCGTGCTAAACGGTAGGTCGGCCTCCAGGCTCGTGCCATTGACTGTGAGGATCCGGCCGTCGGACGCGATCTTGATCGCGACCGCAGGCAGTGGTATTCCGGTCGTGGTGCTGGAGGTCCCGTTGAACTCCGACTTGATGGTGATTTCGGACAGGGCAAGGGAAACGGCGGCGATACCGCTGGGGTCGACCGACTGAACGGTCACCGTTTCGAGAGCCGTGAGCTCGTTGTTGACAGGGGCGTTCGTGCCCATCACGTTTACCTCCCCGGTCGAGGTCGCGTGGAATCGGTACTTGTAGACGTCGCCCGCCCTGTATGCCAGGGACAGGGTCTGGGCGTGTGCGGGCAGCGCGCCACAGGCGAGCGTCAGAAGCGCGACTAGCGCGAGGCGACGCATGACCACATCATCCTACGGGGGGTGTGACGGAGGTCAGGCGACGGTCTTGCGGGCACTCTCCGGTGCCGGGCTGGGCGCAGGCTCGGAAGCCTTTTGCGCCTGCAGCGCCACGACCGGGACAATCTGGCGGAACCGCTTCAATTCCTGATCCCAGCCCGCCAGCATCCTGGTCGCGCGGACGCTGCCCGTTCGGCGCTGGTGCTCTTCCACCAAGATGCGGAGCTCCGGGGCGTCTTCCGCGGGAACTTCGCGCGCGACGACGCTGTCGGAATTGATCTGGCGCCACTCGGTCACGTATGCGACCCCGCCCGTCATGCCCGCGCCGGCGTTCCAGCCCACAGGACCCAAAGCGACGGCGACGCCACCCGTCATGTACTCGCAGAAATGATCACCGGCGCCCTCGACCACGGCGGTGGCGCCTGAGTTGCGAACGCAGAAGCGCTCGCCGACACGGCCCGCCACGAACAGCCGGCCGCCGGTCGCGCCGTAGCAAATGGTGTTGCCGGCCAGCACAGCGTCCTCGGCTGCGTCGCCGGCGAACCGGCGGATCGCGATCACTCCGCCGCCCATCCCCTTGCCGACGTAGTCCTGCGCCTCGCCCTCCAGGGTGAGCTCCACGCCGTGTTCCAGGAATGCGCCGAAGCTCTGCCCGGCGCTGCCCCGGTACCGGCGGGAGTCGCCGGGACTCAACGCGGCGCCGACCGCGCGCATTGAGTTGTCGATCGCGCCGCTGGGCGGCGGGGGCGCCGGCGCATCCCCGTTGCGTTCC
>JBGPOC010000206.1:0-4696 GCA_041487825.1 Candidatus Dormibacteraceae bacterium
CCTCGTGCTGATCATCGGCGGCAGCCTGGGATCGAGCCTCGGCTACGCGGCGGGTGAGCCGATCCGGAGAACCATCCTGCGCGCCGGCATCCACAGCACCACCGATTCGCTGGGCGGAGCGGCTCTTTCGACAGTGGCGGTGCTGATGATGATGTGGTTCCTGGGCCTCAGCTTCTCGCGCGGACCGAGCCAGGACATCGCGCAGCTCATCCAGAAGTCCGTCGTGCTCCACCAGCTCGATGCCATCGCGCCTCGACCTCCGGCGTTTCTCGCCCAGGTCGAGGGCATCCTCGCTGGAGTGACGTTTCCGGCCGTCTTCGCGGGACTCGAGCCAACGATCGCGCCCATGCAGCTGCCGGCGTCCGTCAACACGGCAGGTGTGAAGGTCGCCGCCCAGTCGGTCGTCAAGGTGACCAGCCTCGGGTGCGGCGGCCTTGTCACCGGAAGCGGGTTCGCCATCGGAGACGGCTATGTCGTCACCAACGCGCACGTCGTCTCCGGCACGGGCTCGCACCATCTGCAGGCGACCAACGGCGAGGTACTGTCGGCCACGGTCGTCTATTTCGATCCGGCTCGCGACTTCGCGCTCCTGTATGCGCCCGACCTCTCGGTGACCGGGCTCAGCTTCGGGACGGGGTCGCGCGGCACGAATGCTGCTGTGATCGGATACCCCGGGGGCGGCCCTGAGAAGATCGAGCCAGCCGTCGTCGACGGCGCCGTCGAAGCCCAAGGCCGCGACATCTTCAGCGCGAACCCGGTCACGAGACAGGTCTTCGTGATCCAGGGAAAAGTACGACCCGGCAACTCGGGCGGCCCGCTGGTCGACCTTCAGGGAAGGGTGCTGGGGATCGTGTTCGCGACCTCGGCCAGCGATCCCAACCAGGCTTATGTGCTGACCGACGACGAGATCGCCGCCGACCTCCAGAATGTCGGCGGCCGCCACCCCGTCGACACGAGCCAGTATCGATGCGCGGCGTAAAGATATGAGAGGGAACCCGGATGGTTCCCCTCATCGCGCGTCGGCTTCGCCGGGGCGACCCGGCCCTGAATTGCTTCACGACGTCGGCGTGGACCTAGAACTGGGCCGGCGCTCTCTTTCCGGTATATCGATGGGATTTGTTTACGGATTAGTGTCTCCATGCGACGCCGGGTGGATGGAGGGACAAAGTTATGGCCGGGGGGACCCCGGCCAACCCGGCCACGCTGGTCGGTGTTCTACTCCGGTTTCGCTTCTTCGATGAGCATTACCGGGATGCCTTCGACGATCGGGTAGAGGACTTTGCACGTTGGGCACCGAAGCTGGTCAGGTTCTTTGAACTCGACCTTGGTGTGGCATTTCGGGCACGCTAGGATTTCGAGCAGTTCAGGAGAGATCACGGGCGCATGGTAGTACGGTTGGCGCCATGATTCTGCGCCGGCTGTACCTCTACCTGGTCAGCGCCGCCGCCCTCGCCACTCTAGCGGTCGGTGTGTCGCTGCTCGGGTGGACGCTTCTCGTTTTCGCTTTCAACGACCCGTCGGCGCAATACAGCAGGACGGGCCTCGCCGGCTACATGGCGATGACGCTCGTCGCCATGCCGGTTTGGGCGGTTCACTTCTGGTTCGCGAACCGCTTCGCGCACCGAGACGCGGTGGAGCGCGCGTCCGCCATCCGGCACCTTTATGTGTACTGGGCGTGCCTCGTGATGTCCGTCGGCGCGACCATCGCGCTGTCGTACGGGTTGGCCATGCTCCTGCGGCCGGTCCTGGGGGGCTGTACATCCTATCTTGGGGGAGCGGTGGGCGGCAGCACCGGCTGCACCACCACCTGGAACTGGCTCGTGACCACCCAGCTCGGATGGGTCGCGCTGGTTCTCTTCGTAATCTGGGCCTTCCATTTCCGCATTGCGGCGGGGGATCGTTCAGCGGTTGGCGAGACGGGCTCGTCCGCGACCCTGCGCCGTTGGTACATCTACACGGTTCTCCTCATCGGGCTGTTGATGGTGCTCAGCGGCACGAGCAGCTTGATCCAGGTGGGCTGGCTGAAGGCACGGCAAAGCGACCTCGCGACATTCCAGTACCTCGGCGACCCTGCAGGCATGCTGCTCGCGAGCCTCGTGCTCTGGGGCTTCCATGCCCGCTACATCGCGAAGAACCATCTTGCCGAGGACCGCCATGCGACCCTCCGCGCCCTCGAGGGATTCATCGTGGTCGCGGTCAGCATTGGGAACGGGCTCTTCGGCGCCAGCTTTATCCTGTACATCGGACTGGCACGCGCGATCGGAATCCAGCCCGCCGGCGCTGAAGGCGACGTCATCAACGCGCTCGCTCTCCCAACATCCATGCTCGTGGTGTACGGAATCGCGTGGGTCCTGATGAGCCGGCGCCTGACCCGGGACGCGGCCGCCCAGGAGGCCGATCGCCAGGCAGGCATCAGGCGCCTGTACACCAACCTGGTGGCGCTGGTTTCTCTCGCCACCTGGGCGGGAGGGGCCGGCGGCTTGCTCTGGACGTTCGCGGAGCAGCTGGAGGCACCCATCATCGGAGTGAAGGCGTCGGATTGGCGAACACCGGTCTCGTTTTCCGTCACGCTGCTGATCGTCGGCGGGGTGGTCTGGCTGGCTCACTGGCGGCATTCGCCGTGGGCCGTTGACCGGCAATCCCTCAGCCGACGCCTCTACGTCTGGGCGGCGCTACTGGCCAGCGTGCTCGCCGTGCTCTGGTCGGGGATCGCAATGTTGAATGTCGTGCTGCAACAGGTCGTCAGCGCCACTCCTCGACTCAACACCACCGACAACCTCGAGTTCGGCCACTGGCTCGCCGTGCTGGTCTTGGCGACCGCCATAGGGATCTACCACTGGCGTGTGCAGAGGGCGGACGCGGCCGCTCGGCCGCCCAAGCCCGCGCACGAGGCGGCTCCGGCCCCTGTGCAGGAGGTGGCTCCGCCGGCAGCAGCCATGCCCGCGGCCATCCCCGCGCCCGTCGCAGCGGCGCACGGCAGGCGATACATCCTGTCCGTGGTGGATGCCACCGAGGACTACCTGCACCAGGCGCTGGCGACCCTGCCGCCTCAGGCCAGCTATAACCTGACCCCGGAATCGGAGTCTTAGAGCAAGGAGTCGCATGGACGCCCAGACGGTGTTGACGACGACGAGGTCCGTTCGAAAGCGGCTCGACTTCGACCGGCCGGTGCCGCGCGAGCTGCTTCTCGAGTGCCTCGAGGTCGCGGTCCAGGCCCCAACCGGTTCCAACAGCCAGGGGTGGCAGTGGCTGATCGTGACGGAGGCTGACAAGAAACAGGTGATCGGCGACCTGTATCGCAAGTCGTGGTACGCGTATGCGAGCAGCGGGCGGCAGCGCTACGCGCAGGACGATCCGCGTCGCGAGCAGCTCCCGCGGGTCGCCTCATCCGCCCAGTACCTGGCCGATCGCATGCACGAGGTCCCGGTCATGGTCATCCCGTGCATCGAGGGACGCGTGGACAAACCGGGGACCACCAACCAGGACATCGCCGGTCTCTACGGTTCTATCCTTCCTGCCGCCTGGAGCTTCATGCTCGCAGTGCGCGACCGGGGGCTCGTCGGAGCATGGACGTCGCTTCACCTCCAGTACGAGCGCGAGGTGGCGGACCTCCTGGGCATTCCATACGAGCGTTACTCGCAGACGGCCCTGATCACGATCGGCTTCAGCACCGGCGGTGATTTCAAGCCGGCGCAGAGGATTCCGCTGGAGGGCATCGTCCACTGGGAGAAGTGGTGACCCAGCCGCTGATCGACCTGGTCGATTGGCGGCGACGAGTCGGCGACCTGTACCGGATACGCAGCGCGAGCCCGCTGGAGGAGTTCAGGCGCGGCCGGGACGAACTCTTCAAGACTCACCCGCAGTCACCCATCGAACCTGATGAGCGGAGCTCGTTTCAGGGCCTCCGATACTTTCCGCACGATCCCTCTTACCGGGTGACGGCCCGCTTCGAAGCAGGAGATGCCTCAGAGCTCCTCATCGACACCGGCGGCGAGGATGGCGCCGTACGGTACAGGCGGGCGGGGCGGCTGGTCTTCGAGCTGGCGGGCGAGACCTGCGGCCTGACCGTCCTCAGCCTGGTCCAGTACGCGGGCGGTCTGTTCGTCCCGTTCCGCGACGCCACCTCAGGCCGCGAGACGTACGGCGGCGGGCGCTACCTGTTCGACACTGCGAAGGACACGGACGGTCTCGTCCTGGAGGTGACGGCCGGCTCCTCCGACGTCGTGATCGACTTCAACTACGCGTACAACGCGTCGTGCGCCTACAGCCCGCGCTGGGCCTGTCCCCTCGCTCCGCCCGAGAACTTCCTCAAGGTGCCGGTCCGGGCGGGCGAGCTCGTCTACAGGCCGGGCGCGGCGTAACCGAGCGCGGACCCGTGGCGTTGCCATCCGCATGAAGCTGGGAACGCTCATCTGGGTGGCTGTCGCGTTCGTCTTCCTGCTCTATGGCACCATCGCCGTGTTCGAGGCATTCGATCGCGTCTCGCACTCGAACAGCGACACCATCAGGCCCTTTGTCATCACCATGGGCCCGGTGTGGGCGCTCGCCATCGCCGCGGCAACGGTGCTTCTGCGAGACCGCCGCCGCTGACTCCAAGCGGATCTTCAGCCCATAGATAGAATTTGGGCTGGCGGTCATGTCCATAGACGAATCGATTAACGGCAAAGCCAGGGGCATCCAGCTCGTCCAGGTCGAG
>JBGPOC010000207.1:0-4660 GCA_041487825.1 Candidatus Dormibacteraceae bacterium
CACCGAGAGCCTGACCCTGGCCGTCGAGTAGTCGTCGAAGCCCTCCGAGTAACCGACGTTCTTGAAGCCCACGGCGTACCCGACACCGCGCCGCACCGCCTCGCCGTGGGTGGTGTTCGACACACCTCCGGGCAAAGTGGCCGGGTCGAGCGGGCCGTCCGCGTGGGCCGGCGGCAGCGGCACGTCCCGCACGCGTCGGATCAGCTCGGCGACAGGGACCGGTCCTTCGACGGCCTGCCCCGTCACTGTGCGGCTGCCCGTCGTCATTGCGTTGCCGATTCGAAGCTCGAGGGGGTCCATGTCAAGAGCCGCCGCGAGCTTGTCCATCTGGGCCTCGTGCGCGTAGCAGTTCTGCACTGATCCGAAGCCACGCATCGCGCCACACGGGGGGTTGTTGGTGTAGACGACCCAGCCGTCGATGGTCACGTTTGGACATTCGTAGGGGCCCAGCGCGAAGCAGCTTGCGTTGGCGATGACCGCGGTCGAGCTCGACGCGTAGGCGCCGCCGTCCAGGAGGATGCGCGCCTTGACATAGACGAGCTTTCCGTCACGCGTGGCGCCGTGCTCGTAGCTCAGGCTGCCCGGGTGCCGGTGCACATGGCCGACGAAAGATTCCGGACGCGAGTACACGATCTTCACCGGCCGGCCGGTGCGCAGGGCAAGCATGCAAGCATGCGCCTGCATCGAGAGGTCCTCGCGCGCGCCGAATGCCCCGCCGACGCCCGCAAGCGTGAGGCGCACCTTCTCCGGCGGCAGCGCCAGGATCCCGGCGAGCTGGTCGCGGTCGACGTGAAGCCACTGGGTCGCGATGTGGAGGTCTATCCCACCTTCGCCGTCCGGAATCGCCAGGCCGGACTCCGGTCCCAGCGGAGCCTGGTCCTGCATGCCGATCTCGTAATCGCCGGTGACCACCACGTCAGCGCGCGCGTCCTGGGCGCCCCGCCGGATCCTGACGTGGCGCGTGACATTGCCGCCGGGGTGCAGCTGCGGCGCATCCGGGGTCAGCGTCAGCTCGGGATCGGTCAGTGGAACCAGGACCTGGTAATCGACGTAGACCTTGCGCGCCGCTCGGCGGGCCTGCTCCGGATCATCGGCCGCGACGAGCGCGACCGCCTCGCCGAAGTAACGGACGACGTCGTAGGCCAGCACTGGTTGGTCCTGGATCTCCAGCCCGTAAACCTTTCGACCAGGCACGTCCTCATGGGTCAGCACCGCGCGCACCCCCGGTGAGGCGAGCGCATCGGCGATGTCGATGGACACGATCCGGGCATAGGGGTGGGGGCTCCGCACCGTGGCGCCCCACAGCATTCCCTCCGCTTGCAGGTCGGACGAGTACAGGAAACTCCCCCTGACTTTCTGCGTCGCGTCGGGACGGCGCACGGAATCGCCGACGCGACCGGTCGGAGGAGGATTGGGGGTGAGTCGGGGTTGCTTCGTCACGTGGCGCGGTCCTGCGCTGCGATCAGGCGAGCCGCAATCTGAACCGCGTCGATGATCTTGCCGTAGCCGGTGCAGCGGCAGATGTTGCCGGCCAACGCCTCGCGAATCTGCATGACGCTCGGCTCAGGCACGCGGGCGAGCAGGTCATGCGTGGCGACGACGAGCCCGGGCGTGCAGAAGCCGCACTGGACGGCACCCGCGTCAGCAAAGGCCTGCTGAACGGGATGCAGGGAATCACCCGCGCTGAGCCCCTCGACCGTGACGATCTCACGCCCGTTGGCCTGGCCACCGAGAACGAGACACGCGCACACGAGGGTCCCGTCCAGGTAGACCGAACAAGACCCGCATTCGCCCTGCTCGCACGCATTCTTCGAGCCGAACAACCCCATGTGTTCGCGCAGCACCGACAGGAGGCTCTCCCCCTCCCACGCGCCGTCGACTGTGCGCGGCCGGCCGTTGACCGTGCATTTGATCCTCACACCGACGCCCCCGTGCGGTACTGGTCCCAGGCCCAGTCGAAGCTGCGTCGAGCGATCACGGCGAGGGCGTGGCGGCGGTAGGCCGCCGTGCCCCTGACATCGTCGATGGGCTTCGCCGCGGCGGCGACCAGCTCACCGAAACGGGCCAGTGCTTTGGGCCCGACCGCTTCCGGCTTCACCCACAGCCCACCCTCGTCAAGGACTCCTTCGATGAACGTCTCGGCATCGCCCGCGGTCACAGGTGTGGGGGCGGCGGAGCCGATCCCCGTGCCGATGCGCCTGCGATCAGGATCGACCGCGAGGGCGAACGAGCACACCGCGATCACCATCGCGTTGCGCGTGCCGACCTTGGAGAACTGCTGGGGCCCCCTGGCCGGCTCGACCAGGAACGCGGCGATGAGCTCGTCTTTTCGCATCGCGTTCCGCTTTGGCCCGGTGAAGAAATCGCCGGCCGGAAGCCGTCGCGTGCCTGCGACCGAGGCCAGCTCGACCAGGGCGCCCGCCGCGAGGAGTGGCGGGTGGGCGTCACCCGCGGGCGAGGCGGAGCCGAGGTTTCCACCGACCGTGCCGCGGTTCCTGATCTGGGGCGAGCCGACGGTTCGTGACGCCATCGCAAGCCCGGGCAGGCGATCACCAAGCTCCTCGATGATGCGCGCATACGTGACGCCCGCCCCGATGCGGAGGAGGTCCCCGTCCATTCCCCATTCCGTGAGCCCCGCGACCCGCGTCAGGTCGATGATCGACTCCGGCCGATGCCGGTCGAGGTTGATCTCGACCATGACGTCCGTACCGCCGGCGATTGGCATCGCCTCCGGGTGCGCCGCCTTCATCTCGAGGGCTTCAGCCCAGCCCGACGGTTGGAGGAACTCCATCACCAGGCGATGGCTGCGGAGTCGTCGTCTCGGGTGACCGTCCCCTCGATGAGCCCGTACGGCCGGTCGGAGGCGTAGAAGACCTCGTTCTGGTTGTCGAGCCCGAAGGGCGCGAGGTCAACCACGTAGTGGTGCCGATTCTGCATCGACAGGCGGATCTCAGCGATCTCCGACCTCGCCTCGAGGGCGGCCTCGCCCATCGCGTAGAGAGTCTGCTGCAGGGCCAGGCTGTGCTTGGTCGCGAAGGTCTCGATCAGCTTTCGGCGAGTGGAGGCGAACGCATCGGCCCACTCGACGTTCTCGTCGGCGTAGCGCCAGCGAGCGACCACCGCGGTCGCGAGCACGCGGTCATGCGTTTCCGGGAGGGTCGTGTATTGATCTCGCGGATAGCCCCAGAATTCGGACCCGGTCGACTTCAGGAGCAGCAGGTCGCCGATGCCGGCGACAACCCAGGCGCGCTCTCGCGTGCAGGTCGCAGTCACGAGCCGCTTCTCCAGGCCACCACGCACGAATGCATGAGGATGTGGCTTGCCCTCGACCTCGATGCGCTCCCACGGGTACTCCTCGATGGAGACGCGTGACCTCTCGACCGACGCAAAGTCGTGCGCGAAATGGCGGGCGAGTCTCAGCGCGAATTGCTCGACCTCACCGATCGGCTCGTCCTTCGCGAACGCGTAGACGGTGTTCTTCTGCGTGTCGGTGGGGACGATGTTGCTGTTGTCGCCTGTGAGATGGCTGCCCGCAAAATCGCCCGCCAGCGCGATGCTGATGTTGAGATCTTTGATCTCGTGAACCGAGCCGAATGGGCCGCCCTTCGTGACGCGCACCATGTGCGTCTCGGCCTTTCCGTACTGGTTGTCGCCGAGCGTGATCGTCATCGCATCACGTCCCTTTGTAGGTGGTGTATCCGAACGGACTCAGCAGGATCGGAACGTGGAGGTGCTCGCCAGGGTCCCAGAGATTGAAGACCACGGACACCACCGGGTAGAAGCTGCTCAGGCCCAGCTCCTCGAAGTAGCGCGCGGTGTCGAAGTCCAACCGGTAAACACCCGCAGCAAGGTCGCCTTTGGACAGCTCCCGAACGCGACCGTCGGAGTCGGTCAAGGCATGGCCGACCACGGACCATTCGCCATCCCGGCCGCGATGGCTGAGGGTGACGATCAGGCTAGTGGCGGGGCGCCCGCGGGTCGTGTCGAGCACGTGAGTCGAGATGCTCATCCGTGCAGCATCCTCTCCAGGCGGAGGCGTGTGATCTTGCGCTGCTCCTCCGCGGCCACGCCGATCTCGGTCACGGGATCGTTGTCAATGCGGCTCCTGACGGCTGCGAGCACCTCGCCGGCCGTGCGTCCCGAGGCCGCCATCAGGAACACGTGGCCGAACCGGGTCTCGTAGCGCGCGTTCTCCTCCGCCAGCTCCGCCAGCGTCTCCTCCCCCGCGCCCATCACCCGGCTCTGTTCGCTGCGAGACGTGTCGGGGGACGTCCCTCCGGTCTGGCCGAGCCTCGGGTGTGCGGCAAAGGCCTCCAACCAGTCGGCGGGGTTCAGCGCGGACCACACGGAGTCAGCATCCGCCATCAGGGCCGCCACGTCGTCGTAAGGGCGACCCGCGGCGACCCGCGATGCCCACGTCCGCGACGCGCAGCACGCAAGGAGACGCTGTTCCGCCTCGTCCCGCGGCAGGTCGTTAAACCAGGCGAGCTTGTCACTCAATCCCCAGTGGCACCAGCTCAAAGCGGGCGACGTCGACGAGCCCGCGGTCGGTGATCTTCAGCTCGGGGATGACCGAGAGGGCAAGGAAGCTCAGGGTCATGAACGGCGCGGCCATGGTCACGCCAAGGGCTGCGAGCCGATGCTCCATCGAGCGGAGTCG
>JBGPOC010000208.1:0-4638 GCA_041487825.1 Candidatus Dormibacteraceae bacterium
CGCAGAAGCCGTCCGTCACTGTGGCGATCGCAAGCGCCGACCCCACAGTCCTCCCGGCGGCCCTTCGGGCGGTCGCGGGGTCCACCGTCAAACTGACGTTCCACAACTTTCCTTCGGCTACCGCGGTCAGGACCCAGGTCGAAGCCAAGAAGGCGGACGTCGGTCTTTTGCTTCCGGCCGGATTCGACGTGGCGGTTGCGGCCGGGACCGCACCCACGCTGGTCGTGGTCCGTCCGCCCGGAAGTTCGGCACTTGGAGCCGACTACATCGCGTCGGCGCTCGACGGGGCGCTGAGGAGCATGGCAGGCCAGCATGCGCCCGCGTCAGTAACCATTGAGGCCGCGCAGCCGGCCCGCGACGCCACGTCGGTCATGCTCAACCTCGGAGTCCGCAAGTACATGGTCCTCGGGACTCTGATCATGGTCATTGCCATGATCGCCATCTACGTGCTGCCGATCCTTCTCACGGAGGAATTCGAGAAGAAGACGGCGGATGCCCTGCTGCTGGTCGGAACACAATCCGACGTGGTGGCCGCCAAAGTCCTGGTCGGCCTGATCTACATCGCGGTCTCGGTTCCTCTACTTCTTGTCGTGACGCACCTGGCGCCCGCGAATGTGCCGCTCTTCGTCGGCGCTCTGCTGGTCCTGAGCGTGACCCTGCTCGGGTTCGGGCTCTTGCTCGGCGCGCTTGTGCGAAGCGTGAGCCAGCTGAACACGTGGTCCAGCATCCCGCTGCTGCTGGTCCTCCTGCCGGTGTACTTCGTCGGGCTGGACCTGCCTTCCTGGGTTCAGACGGCGATCGGCGCCACGCCAGGAAGCCAGGCGATGCGACTTCTCGTCGACGGTTTCAGCGGGCAGGCCATGTACGGAGGATGGACGCTGGCATTTGGGGTGATGGCCGCATGGGCGGTGATCGTCTACACCGTATTGATCCGAACTCTCTCCCATAGGGAGGCGTGAGGCCACCCACCGCCTCCGCCGGTGACGTTCCCGCGCTGCGTAGCGTGCTGCGGTGAGCCGCTCAGGAGGGAATGCGGATGGTCGCGACGATCCCCGCGTGGTCGGACGGATGCGGGATCTCGCCGCCGACCTGGACGTCGGCCGTCGGGACGAGGTTGCCGCGCACTAGGACGAGGTCGATCCGCTCCGACGGCACCGCCGGCGTCGTCGGATCCTCTGTATAGAACGCGTCCGTGAAGCCGGGCTCGCCCGGGTGGGTCACACTCCAGGTGTCGGTGAAGCCGGCGCTGATCGTGAGGAAGTTGTAGGTCGCAAGGTGGGCGGACCCGGGGCCGGTGTTGAGGTCACCGGCGATGATGACGGGCAGCGTCGTGTTCGCCGGCCCTGAGACCAGCTCAATGCCCTGGGCCTCCTGCACAGGCTCGTAGAAACTCTCGAGGTGCGTGGCGATGACCCGCACCGTGCGGCCGCGAAGCGTGGCGTCGGCGGAGATCCAGCCCCGCGTGATAGGAATGGTCACGCCCGGGAACAGCTGCAACGGGAGCAGGGTCCTGAAGTGCGCGGCCGTCACGTTCGTGACGGACAGCTGGTCAGGGTCCTCGACGCGCGCGAGAAGGAGGTCGCGATCGAGAAAGCTGAGACCTGGTGGGAGGAGCGGCGCGATGACCGACGAGCTGAACTCGTCCTGCTCAGCGACGACGACGTAGTTGGCGCCGTCCGCTGCGAGCCCGGTCATGAGTGCCGCCTCGGCATCGATCGTCGTCGACGAGGCGGCCCCCGCGCATCCCGCGGGCACCGGGCCCGTCCACACGGCCGCCTCCTGGAGCGAGACCAGGTCCGGCTGGGCGGAGGCGATCTCGTCGGCCACCCTCGCCGCGCGGCCGCACACATTGCTCGCGAGGACCTCGCCGTACGTCGCTGCGACCGCGTTGGCGAAGGACATCAGCCCGTTGGCCGCCGCAGTGATGTAGCCGAAGTCGGTGCCCTCGTCGAGGTTGCGGGTCATCACGGAGACGAAGCGGTGGGCGTTGTTGCCCCCGGGAGGCGCCGCGAGCGCTGTGCCGGGACGAGCCGCGATAGGAGCGACGATTGCCATCGCCACGACGAAGGTGATCACGGTGCGGACGAGTCCATGGCGCTGCATGCCCAAGCCTCCTGTCGATTCGCAGTGCGGGCGCACTAGGAAGGCCAACGGTACTCCAACAGGGTCGATCGTGGTTGTGGTTCTCGGACGCGCGGGCAATCACGCCAGATGTGGCTGGGGAGGAAGGATTCGAACCTTCAACCTTCTGATCCAGAGTCAGCTGCGCTACCGTTGCGCCACTCCCCAACAGGTCGGCCGCCTATTTTAGCGAGGCCCAATCGCCGCCCCGGCCGGTGGGTTTTCCACACCCTGTCCCCAGAGCGGGCTTCTGTTGCCAACCGGTATCCGGCCGCCCGCTGATCGCGGCTTGCAAGCTACGGTCGACCCTGGGCGCTTATCCAGCCAAGCGCCGGGTGGGTGAGCCGGCGCGCACCGCCAATCCACAGGGCCCGAGAGCTACTCGGAGCGGTCCCGGCTCCCAGAACCGCCTCGAACGGGCTGCGCCGGCCGTGAGGCCATTCGGATCGACAGCGGCGGGGGTGTCCCCATCAGCCGGCCGAAGACGCCTTCGAGCAGGGTCTTCGCCCGATGAAGGTTGATCGCCCAGCCCACTCCGAACACGCGATCGCTGAAGAGGCTCTCGGAGTCCGGGTTCCAGTAAGCCATTCGGATCCGCTCCAGGGTAGGTGGTCGAAAGTCATACGGGACCACGCCCAGCACCCGGCCCTGCCATGTCCGTTCGGCCTCAGGCTTGGCAAGCTCGGTGGCGACCGCCCCGACCACCAGGGCCACAACCGTCAGGCGGAGGAGCCGACGGACCCCGCGCAAAGTCCCCATACTTCAATTGAAGCGTAGTCCGCAGTAACCTTGCATGTTTTGAATCCGTTTCTGCTAGCGGGGTAGATGGCCACAAGGCTCCAATCGACGACGCGCCTGCTCCGGTGGTTGACGCCTGGTCTCGAGATCAAGCGTTGGCTTCTTCTCCTCATGTTCGCGGAGCTTGTGCTGGTGCTCGGCTTCGCGTACGGCCTCAAAGCCCTCTACAAGACCGCCGAGCTCCCGGGGCAGTTCTACTGGTTAACCCTGCAGTTCCTCCCCTACCCGGTGCGCGCGTTGATCTTCGGCATGCTCGGAGTGGGCTTGCTCGTCTTCAGCTACCTGAAGCTGACCCAGTCGGTGCTCGGTCCATTTCTGCCCGGCAACAGCTCCAGCAGCATGGTCGAGGTGATCCACGCGTTCCGGCTGAAGAGCCGAGGACCTCGAATCGTGGCCATCGGTGGCGGCACGGGCCTCAGCTCGCTGTTGCGCGGCTTGAAGACATACACCTCGAACCTGTCGGCAATCGTCACCGTCGCCGACGATGGCGGCTCGTCAGGACGGTTGCGCGACGAGTATCGAATCCTCCCGCCGGGCGACTTCCGTCAGTGCCTCATCGCGCTGGCCGATGCCGAGCCGCTCATGAAACAGCTCTTCGATCATCGGTTCACCGAGGGTTCGCTAGGCGGCCACTCCTTCGGCAACCTCTTCATCATGGCGATGGCGGATGTCACCGGAAATTTCGAGCATGCTCTCCGCGAGTCGGGCAAGGTGCTCGCGGTCAAAGGCACGATCATCCCGTCCACCCTCCAGGACGTCACGCTCGTGGCGTCGATCAACGGCCATACGGTGGAGGGGGAATCGCAGATTCCGAAGCAGAACGCGCCCATCAGCCAGGTCTTCCTGAAGCCCGACGGCGCTCAACTCAACCCTGAGGCCGCGCAGGCGATCCTGAATGCGGAGCTGGTGGTCATCGGCCCCGGCTCGCTGTACACGTCCATCCTGCCCAACCTGCTCGTGGAGGGCATGGTCGAGGCCATCAAGGCCTCCCCCGCGCTCAAGGTCTACATCTGCAATCTTGCCGCCCAGCACGGCGAGACGGACGGTTACAACGTCGATGACTACCTGCGCGTGATCAACCAGCACGTCGGATCGAACATCTTCGATTTCGTGCTGGTTAACTCGAACAACACCCACATGCCCACCGGCGGGCAGTCGCAGGTGATCTTCACCCCCGAGGACTCCTCGAGGCACCCCGAAGTGCGGTTCATCGGCGCCGACGTGGTCAACGTTCGAGTTCCTTCACACCACGACCCGGACAAGCTGGCGCGCTCGATCATGCGGAAGGTGTGGCAGGCGTAGCGTCCCGCATCCGCCGCGATCGGTATCGACTCGCGGCCTCGACGATGACGGTGGCGACGGCGACGTAGACCACCGAGGCGAGCGCGTCGATGACGTAGTGCTCACCCAGGTAGACGATGGACAACACGACCGCCAGCGTCCAGAACACCAGGCCCACCGCCAGGACCCGATACCGCCGCCACGCATAGACGGCGGCCAGCAGTGGAAACGCGGCATGGAGCGACGGGAAGGCGGCGAACTGGTTCGGGTTGAACGCGTGGTAGATGACGACCACCGTGTTTCCCCACAGCCGGTCGACCGTTTGCTGGTTGATCTTGACGACGTCATGAAGCTGATACCAGGGAGGCGCGCTGGGCCAGAAGAGGTAGGTCACGAACGCAAGGAAGCACATCAACAGCAACGCGGCGATGAAACGCC
>JBGPOC010000209.1:0-4611 GCA_041487825.1 Candidatus Dormibacteraceae bacterium
ATCGGCCGGATGCAAGAGGGGGCGAAGCCATGATCAGGGTCGTAGGCATCGACGTCGGCGCGACGTACACGAAGGCCCTCGCCCTCGACGAGGAGAAGAACGTCATCGGACGCTCGATGGTCAAGACCGGCTTCAACCTGGCCGGGGCTGCCGAGCGCGGATACGCCGAGGTGCTCGCTTTGGCGGGCCTGGCCGAGCAGGACGTCGACTATGTCGCCTCGACCGGTTACGGCCGCTATGTGGTACCGATGCGGGACCTTCAGATCACCGAGCTGACCTGTCACGCGAAGGGTGCGTTCTACCAGTTTCCGAACACCAGGACGGTTCTCGACGTCGGCGGCCAAACGGTGAAGGCGATCAAGCTCGGCGAGCGCGGCAAGGTTCGCTCGTTCCGCCTCAACGACAAGTGCGCTGCGGGCACCGGAGCCTTTCTCGAGAAGACCGCGCGCTACATGGGGCTCGACCCCGCCGAGATCGGCTCGCTGGCGATGGTCTCGGAGCGGCCGGTGACGATCTCGAGCGTCTGCGCGGTCTTCGCCGAATCCGAGGTCATCAATCACCTGACCAGCGGCACCAAGCCGGAGGACATCATGTACGGCGCGGTGCTGTCGCTGGCGGGTCGCGCGCACCAGCTGATGAAGCGCGTAGGCATGGAGCCAGAGTTCACCTTCTGCGGCGGGATGAGCCGCAACGAGGCCTTCGTCAAAGCGATCAAGCACGAGCTGAAAGCTCCCGTCAACGTGCCCGACGGTGAGATGGGGCACTTCAACGGCGCGCTCGGCGCCGGCCTGCTCGCCCTCGATCGCGTGCACAAGCTGCAGGCGGCCGGAGAGTGGGCAGGCCGCAGTCGGCGGGTTGCACAAGGAGCCATCGCATGAACACGTTCACATCTCGGCCGGCCGCCGATTTCAGCTTCGAGCAGATCCTGTATCAGAAGGCGGACTGGATCGCGCGGATCACCATCAACCGGCCTGAGGTCTACAACTGCTACAGCGCGAAGACCCTCCAGGAGATGACCCTCGCCTTCCGCGACGCCGCCTGGGACGACTCGGT
The DNA here is from genome assembly GCA_041487825.1 of Candidatus Dormibacteraceae bacterium. Taxonomy (GTDB): domain Bacteria; phylum Chloroflexota; class Dormibacteria; order Dormibacterales; family Dormibacteraceae; genus Palsa-872. The sequence continues at coordinate 1,054 of JBGPOC010000209.1, forward strand.
CGCGGTGGTCGTCCTGACCGGGGCCGGCGAGAAGGCGTTCTGCACCGGCGGCGACGTCACCGAGTACCAGTCGGAGTACCTGAAGCGCCCGCGCGACTACTGGAAGTACATGGGTCTCTTCCAGGAGTGCCACGACCAGCTCCGCAATCTCGGCAAGCCCGTGATCGCCCGCATCAACGGGATCGTCGCGGGTGGGGGAAACGAGTTCAACATGGCCTGCGACCTGGCCGTCATGGCCGATCACGCGACCATCCGCCAGGTCGGCACCAAGGTTGGCAGCGTCGCGGCCGGGGGCGCGACCCAATGGCTTCCGATCATGGTCGGCGACCGCCGAGCCCGTGAGCTTCTATTCACGTGCGACCCGATCGACGCCGCGACCGCGCTCGACTGGGGACTGGTCAACCGCGTCGTGCCTTACGCAGAGCTCGACGCGGCCGTCGACGCCCTGGCCCAGAAGCTGATCGACAAGTTCCCGGAGTGCACCCGCTACACGAAGGAGTCGGTCAACTACTGGAAGGACCAGGCATGGTCCGCCACCATCGGCCATGCCCGCGACTGGCTGAGCCTTCACTTCGCGACGCTCGAACCCTGGGAAGGCATGACTGCGTTCGTCGAGAAGCGCAAGCCCGACTACCGCGGCATTCGCCGCAAGGCGGCCGAGGGCGGGTCAAGCGAGTTCGTGTGGGGTCCGTACGTTGGCACGTGCGGCGAGTGCGGAGCCAAAGGAATCCCGGCCGATTTCGCCTTCTGCGGCAAATGTGGCGCGCCACTGGCGAAGGTGGCGGCCGGCGTTGCAACCGGCGCCTCGGAGGCGCCGTAGACCCGTGTTCCTGAGCGCGGCGGCCGCGATTGAGGAGCTCGTGCCGGAGGGCACAGGTCTTCTCGCCATCGGCGGTATGCACATGCACAACAATCCGATGGACCTCGTGCGCGAGCTGGTCAGGCGGCGGCGGGTGATCCGGCGCATGCTCACCAGCCCGTCGGCGTCGTTGGCCGCCGACCTGCTGATAGGGGCAGGGTTGGTCGAGGAAGTCGCCACGGCCTACATCGGCTTCGAGCATCTCGGCCTTGCTCCGGCCTACCGCCGCGCGGCCGAGACCGGCTCGATCAAGGTGCTCGAGCTCTGTGAGGCGGCCATCGTGCACGGCTTTTACGCCGGGGCCGGCGGGCTTCCGTTCACCGCGCTCCCGCAGGGGCTCGAGCTGTCGGACGTCAGCACCGCCAACCCCGAACACTTCCACACCGTCACCGATCCTTTCACGGGTGAACGGGTCCTGGTGGCCGCCGCGCTGCGGCCGGACGTCGCGCTGATCCATGCCCTGTCGGCGGACGAGCAGGGCAACGTCTTCTTCGCAGGTGCGCACTTCACCGATCGGCTGATGGCGATGGCCGCAAAGACGGTCATCGTCCAGGTCGAGCGCATGGTGGGAGTGGGGGAGCGCGTCGCCCACGCCGCCGAGAGCGTGCTACCGGGATTCCTGGTCAGCGCGGTGGTCGTGGCTCCGAGCGGCTGCCTTCCCACCGCCTCGCACGGCGCCTACGGTTATGACGAGCCTGCGCTGCGCGCTTACCTGAAGCTTGCTCGCACCGAAGAGGGCTTTGCGGAATACCTTCGCCTCAACGGCATGACCGCCGCGGGGGTGACGGCATGATCGCCGCCGTCGACTACTCGACCGCCGAGCTCATGGCCACGGTGATGGCTCGCCAGCTGCGGCCGCGCGAGGTTGCGATCATGGGCGCGGTGAGTGCCCTACCCCAGGCGGCCTGCAGGCTGGCGCAGCTGACCGGGGCGCCTGGCCTGTGGTTCATCGCGGGTGGCAGCGGCGCCGTCAATCCGCATCTCGATCCACTGGTCGCATCGAGCTGCGACGAGAGGTTGCTGGATGCCGACGCCGTCCTGAGCCTTCCCGACGTGATCCTGATCGAAGGACGGGGAGACTTGATCGACGTCTTCTTCGCCGGCGGCCTGCAGATCGACGCACGCGGCAACTGCAACCTCGGCCCGGTCGGGCCCTGGCGCCAACCCACCCTCCGCGGACCCGGTGGCGTCGGTCTGCCGTTCGTCGCTCGCGCCGGTCGAGTGGTCATCTATTCGATGTCGCACGATCGCCGCACCTTCGTCGAGCATGTCGACTTCGTCAGCGGACCGGGCTTCCAGTCCGGTCAGTCGCGGCTCCCGGGCGGGGGCCCGTCGCTGATCGTGACGCCGCTCTGCACGATGGATTTCGATCCCGACACGCACCGCGCGAGGCTCGCCACGCTGCATCCAGGCGTCAGCGTCGATCAGGTGCTGGACGCCACGGGTTTCGCGCCGATCGTCCCGGCGAAGGTGGAAGCCACTCCGCTCCCGACCCCTGAGGAGCTGTCGATCCTACGTCGAATGGACCGGACCGGCCTGTTGAATCCAGGTGCGGCACGGTGAAGCGTTTCGAGGACCAGGTCGCCATCGTCACCGGCGCCGCAAGCGGGATCGGCCAGGCGACCGCGATGCGGTTGGCGTCGGAGGGGGCCGCCGTGGTGATCGCGGACGTGAACGGCCCTGGGGCCGAAAGCGTCGCGCGGTCCATCTCGGACGCGGGAGGCCGGGCGCTGGCGCTGCACGTCGACGTCACCGACGCACCGGGAGTCAAGGCGATGACGGAACGGGCGATCAGCGCTTTCGACCACGTCGACATCCTCGTGTCCAATGCCGGCTGGGACCGGGCCGGTCCCTTCGCCGACACAGACGAGGAGCTGTGGGACCGCGTGATCGCGATCAACTACCGCGGCCACCTCGCGACCTGTCACGCCGTCCTTCCCCACATGAGGGAGCGAGGCCGGGGCAGGATCATCACCGTCGCGTCGGATGCCGGACGTGTCGGCTCCAGCGGCGAGGTCGTCTACTCGGGGGCCAAGGGCGCCGTCATCGCGTTCACCAAGGGCCTGGCCCGAGAGGTGGCGCGGGACGGAATCAACGTCAACTGCGTGGCACCGGGCCTCGTCGACACCCCGCTGCTCGCCGGAATTACAGAGGGCCACGAGAAGTTGATCGCGGCCATCGTCCGCTCGATTCCACTGGGGCGTACGGGGGTTCCGGAAGAGATAGCGGCCGCGATCTGCTTCTTCGCGTCACCAGACGCCGCTTACATCACGGGCCAGACCCTGAGCGTCAACGGCGGCTTGACGATGCTCTGAGGAGCTGATGCCCGTTGCGCGCTGCCGTTCATAGCCGACGGCCGAGAGGTGTACATCGGCTTGTCGCGTTAGAAGTGGTAGGGCCCGAACCGACCCCAGGCGACGATGGCCGCGAGCACGCCGAGAATGGCGTTGAGGCCGATGTTCGGGTACTCACGCCGGCGCACATGGAAGACGATCGCGCCGACCATCAGGATGCCGAGGCCTGCGGCTGCCGTGGGCGTGAGCCAGGGCAGGATCCGCAGCAGCGCGGGGAGAACGAGGCCGATGCCGCCCAACCCTTCGGCCACCGCGGCGAACGTCCGACCCGCACCCATCTCCAGGATGTATTTCATCCGGCTCTGAAGCCGTTCGGGGGACGGGCGGAAGAGCAGGAAGGCATGG
>JBGPOC010000210.1:0-4588 GCA_041487825.1 Candidatus Dormibacteraceae bacterium
ATGGGAGCGCGGGAAGTTCTTCGTGAAGGGCTCGCCCGACCGCTCCAAGACCATCCAGGAGGCGGCGTTTGCCGCGTACACCAACCTGCCGGAGGGCATGGAGCCCGGTCTCGAAGGCGTTCACTACTACGACCCGCCGAACATGACCTATCCATTTGGGACCTACGCCGTGGTGGTCGACATCGACAAGGGCACCGGGCAGGTCAAGGTCAAGAGGATGGTCGCGGTCGACGACTGCGGCGTCCGGATCAACCCGATGATCGTCGAGGGCCAGATCCAGGGCGGCCTCACCGAAGGCTATGGCATCGCCTTCATGGAGCTCATCACCTTCGACGCCGAGGGTAACTGCATCGGGTCCAACCTGATGGACTACCTGATCCCCGGCTCGATGGAGACCCCGAAGTTCGAGATCGGCCAGACGGTCACACCCTCGCCTCACCACCCGATCGGGGCGAAGGGCGTCGGTGAGTCGGCGACGGTGGGTTCGCCGGCCGCGTACGTTAATGCGGTGATCGACGCGCTCTCGCCGTACGGCATCACCAACATCGACATGCCGGTCACCTCCGACAAGGTGTGGGCGGCGCTGCGCTCGAAGGGAGTGACCGAATAGCCGACGACGTACTGGAGCTGCTGCGTGAGTACGCCGTCAACGGCACGCCCTGCGTGCTGGCGACGGTGGTGCGCGTCGAGGCGCCAACCTCGGCGCGCCCTGGCGACAAGGCGGTCATCACCGCCGACGGCCGCCTGCGCGGCTGGATCGGTGGCAGCTGCTCGGAACCGGTCGTGCGGCGCGAAGCGCTGCGCGCGCTGGCCGAGGGCACGTCGCAGCTCGTCAAGATCGTTGCCGCCGAAGAGGTCAAGCAAACCCGCAGCCGGGGCGCCCTTACCGTCGCCACCACCTGTCCCAGTGGGGGCTCGCTAGACATTTTCATCGAGCCCCGCCTCCCGCGCCCGCTGCTCCTCGTCTTCGGTGACAGCCCGTCGGCGCGCACCCTCGTTCAGCTCGGCTCGCTGGCCGGCTTCCGGACCTGCTCCGTCCATCCGGGCGCCACGCCGGAGAGCTTCCCGGGGGCTGACCTGGTCCAGAGCAGCCTCGACCTGGCCGCGGCCAACCCCGGCGCCGACACGTGGGCGGTCGTGGCCACGATGGGCCACTACGACGAGGACGCGCTCGAGGCCGCGCTGGCGTACCCCGACCTGGACGTCGGCCTGATCGCCAGCACGAGACGCTCGGCTGCGGTGCGTGACCAGCTTCGCAACCGCGGGCTGGACGAGGCGACCGTCGGCCGGATCCGCACGCCGGCCGGCAGGGTGCGCGGCGTCAGCCAGGAGGAGATCGCGCTGCTCGCGCTGGCCGAGGTGGTCACCGCGCGCCGGCGGCGCGGGCAGCCGCGCTCGAAGCCGGAGCCGGCGAATGTCGTTTTCGCGACCGACCAGGTGTGCGGGATGACCGTCGATCCGTTGACCTCCAGCCACAAGTTCGTCTATCACGGCACCACGTACTGGTTCTGTTCTGCCGGCTGCCAGGCGCAGTTCGAGAAGGAACCCGAGCGGTATCTCCGGCCAGTCGAGGCCTGATGTCCTCGACCGGCCTGGTCCTGGCCGCGGGGTCGTCGCGGCGGATGGGAAGTCCCAAGCAGCTCCTGCTCGTCGGCGGGCGACCTCTGCTCGAGATCGTCGTGGCGGCAGCGTGCGGCTCCAGGCTTGACGACGTGCTGGTCGTCCTGGGAGCCTCGGCGGACGAGATCCAGGGCCGGCTCGACCTCGGGCGCGCGCGCGTGCTCGTGAACCCGGATCACGCGTCCGGTATGGCTTCCTCTCTGCGGGCCGGCATCGCCGCGCTCGGCCAGGAGGTCGATCGCGTGATGGTCATCCTCGGAGACCAGCCGGACGTAACTTCACGACTCTTCGACAGCCTGTTGGACCTCCAGGAAACCTCGGGCCTGCCGGCCGCGGCGCTGAGCTTCAACGGCCTGCTCCACCCCCCGGTCGTGCTCCGGCGAGAGCTGTGGGGCGACCTGACCGCCCTGGAAGGGGACGTCGGTTGCAGGGCGGTGATCCGCGCAAAGCCCGAGCTGGTGGCGAAGCTCCCGGTCGAGGATGACCTGACGCACCCGGTCGACCTGGATACTCCCGAAGACTACCGGCGGCTGGCGACCCGATCGCGCGATCGCGCGCGCTGAGCCGCGCCGGCATCAGAGCCCTGTGCAGCCCGGCGCTGCGCCAGCACCGGAAGCCGATCGCGGGCCGCCTGCAGCCGCTCCCGCGAGACGTCGGCGACGGCGATACCCTCGGCGTCGCCCAGCCCCGCGACCATCGCCCCAAGCGGATCGACGATGACGCTCCGGCCGGTGTACAAGATGCCGCACTGCCCGGCGACCGCGACGTACACGGTGTTGTCGAGCGCGCGGGCGCGCGCGACGACGCTCAGATGCTCCTCCTTGAGCGGGCCTGCGACCCAGGCGGCGGGCGCGATCAGCAGCTCGGCGCCCTGGTCGGCGGCACCTTCGATGAAGCTCGCAAATCGCATGTCATAACACACGACCACCGCCGCCCGGTAACCATCGACCACGACTTGAAGCGGATCTTCCCCGCCGGCTCGAAACCGTTCCGACTCGATCTCCCCAAAGGCGTCGAACAGGTGGCGCTTGCGGTATACACCGACAAGCCCGTCCGCCGGATCCACCACGACAGCCGAGTTGTAGACGAGCTGGTCACCGGGAATCGACTCGAACATCCCTGCCACCACCGTGAGCGCCAATCGCGCGGCGAGTTCCGACAGCGTCTGGACGAAGCGCCCGTCGAGCGGTTCGGCCAATGGGTGAAGATCATCGGTCTTGGTCCCGAAATCGCACATGGCGCCCTCGGGGAACACGACCAATCGAGCGCCCGCCTCGGCCGCAGCGCGGCTGAGGGCGGCGATGCGTTCGAGGTTGGCCGGCTTGCTCATGCCCGCGCCGAACTGCGCCACCGCGATCCTCATCTCTGGGTCACGATCGCATCATGCGCGCCCTGGCGTTCCTCCGCCGAGGCCACCAGTCCTTCAAAAAGCCGCGCGGCCCATCGTTCGTTTGCGTACAGCTCCTCGGGATGGCACTGGATGCCCAGCACGAAGTCGTGAGCCGGAAGCTCCACGCCCTCGATCAGGCCATCCGCTGAGTGAGCCACCGCTCGCAGTGAACCGCCCAGCTCACGAATCGCCTGATGGTGGAGGCTGTTGACCCTGAGGTTGGTGGTGCCCATCGTGCGCGCCAGCAAGCTGTCAGGTAGGACGTCAAGCTCGTGGACCAGCGCATCCCGCGGCAATTGGTCGTGCGACGCGCGCGCTGCGCCTTCCACCTCCACGTCCTGCCACAGGGTGCCGCCGCAGGCCACGTTCAGGACCTGAATGCCGCGGCAGATGCCCAACAGGGGCAGGCCGTCCGCCAGGGCCCATCCGGCCAGGAGGAGCTCGATCTCGTCCAGCTCCGGCGCAACGTTGAGGTGGCAATCGTCCCTGGCGACCATCCCATAGCGTCGCGGCTCGACGTCGGCGCCGCCCGGGAGCAGCAGGGCGTCGATCAGCTCATAGATACGGCGAAGCCGCTGCGGGTCTTGGATGATCGGTATCGGAAGGGCAACTGCACCCGCGCTCTCGATAGCGTCGAAGTAGGCGCGGTTGAGCGCCAGCTTCGGTGGAAATGCATCACTGACCAAGGATCGGAGGGTGACACCAACGAAGATCATCGGTTAGAGGCGCTCGAAGCCCCGGATGCGCTCCCAATCGGTCACGGATGACTCGAAAGCGGCCAGCTCCAGGTCGGCACGATGAACATAGTGATCGACGACGTCCCCGCCGAACGCTTTCCGGGCGACGTCGCTCGCGTCGAACAGGTCCCGGGCGGCGCGCATTGAATGCGGCACCCGCGGATGCGATCCCTCGTATGCGCTTCCCCTGGTCGCCGGTTCGAGCTTCAGGACCTCATCCACGCCATGCAGACCGGCGGCGATCATGGCGGCGACCGCAAGGTGTGGGTTGACGTCGGCACCTGGCAGGCGGTTCTCGATATGGAGACCCTCGCCATGGCCGATCACCCGCATTGCGCAGGTTCGGTTGTCGTTTCCCCACGCGACCGCCGTGGGAGCAAACATGCCCGGCACGTACCGCTTGTAGGAGTTGATCTGCGGAGCGAACAGCAGCGTCATGTCGCGAAGGCAGGCCAGCTGCCCGGCGAGGAAGTGCTGGAACAACGCCTTGTCTCGCGCGAACACGTTCGACCCCTCGCCGGTCAGCGACAGATGAACATGGCACGAGCTTCCCTCGCGCTGGTCAAATTTCGCCATGAACGTGATCGCCATGCCTTCCTGCGCGGCGATCTCCCTGGCTCCGTACTTGTAGACGACATGGTCGTCGCAAACATTCAGCGCGTCGCCGTATTTGAAGTTGATCTCGTGCTGGCCGAGGTTGCACTCGCCCTTTGAGCTCTCGACGTTCATCCCGGCATCCTCCATCGAGTTCCGGATGCGCCGGATGAGGGGCTCGATTCCTGTGGTGTCGAGCAGTGCATAGTCGACGCTGTAGGGCGTTGCCTTGGTGAGGTTGCGATAG
>JBGPOC010000211.1:0-4543 GCA_041487825.1 Candidatus Dormibacteraceae bacterium
CCGGGAATCGGCTACCGCTTCACGAACGCGCGTCCGGGCTAAGGCGGAATACAAGACCAGGTGGAGCCCAAGGCCGGATTCATTCCGGCCGTCACCATGGGTGCTCTCCAAACACCTGCAGGCACGGTGGCGCACAGGTGGGGGTCCCGCGGGGGAGGACTTGTGTCCTCACCCGCGCCGTACATTCTGGCCGTGCCGGGAATCGGCTACCGCTTCACGAACGCGCGTCCGGGCTAAGGCGGAATACAAGACCAGGTGGAGCCCAAGGCCGGATTCATTCCGGCCGTCACCATGCGTGCTCTCCAAACACCTGCAGGCACGGTGGCGCACAGGTGGGGGTCCCGCGGGGGAGGACTTGTGTCCTCACCCGCGCCGTACATCCTGGCCGTGCCGGGAATCGGCTACCGCTTCACCAACGCCCGGCTGGGTTAACACCGAGCTCGCGTAGCGACTCGAGTACGAACCGCCGCTGGGAGATCCCCGGATGCGGCACCTCAAGGCCCGGCTCTGAGATCCGCTCGTTGCCGAACAGAAGAACGTCCACGTCGATGACGCGCGGTCCCCATCGCCTCGTGGGCTTGCGCCCACCCTCCCGCTCTGCATCCTTGGCGGCTACCAACAGCTGACGCGCGGTGCCCGCCCACTCAACTTCGAGCACCTGGTTGAGGAAGCGAGGCTGGTCCAGATCTCCCCAGGGCTCAGTCTCAATGACGCGGCTTCGACGCACGATGCGCGCACCCTTTTGACGTAGCCGGCGGCGCGCGGCGCTGAGGTTGCGAGCCCGAGTCCCCAGGTTCGAGCCAAGGCCCAGGTACGCGATCGTCCCCGCCATGCTCACCGCATGTGATCGGCGACGCGAGCAACGCGCGTCATGGCGCCGACATCGTGGACGCGAACGACGTCTGCTCCGCGCAGCACCGCGGCGGTGACCGTGGCCGCGGTCCCCTCGACGCGCTCCGTGACGGGCAGGTCGAGCAGCTTTCCAATGAATGACTTGCGTGACGTGCCGATGAGGATCGGCAATCCGAGCTCCTTGAGCTCCTCGAGCCGGCGCATCACCACCCAGTTCTGCTCCGCGGTCTTGCCGAAGCCGATGCCAGGATCTATGAGCACCTTCTCGCGCGGCACGCCGGCGGCAACAGCGAGCCTGGCCGACTCTTTCAGGAATCGCTTGATCTCGGCCATGATGTCGCCTGCGTAGTCGGTGCCGTCCTGGTTGTGCATCAGGACCATCGCGCACCGATGCTTTGCGGCCATCTCCGCGAGCCCAGGCGAACGGGTCAATCCCCAGATGTCGTTGAGGATCGTGGCGCCCGCAGCTACCGCCGCCTCGGCGACCTCGAGCTTGTAGGTGTCGATTGAAACCGGGACGCCGGATTCGCGGGCTAGCTTTCGAACCACTCCCTCGGTGCGCGAGATCTCCTCGGCGGCGCTGATCGGCACGTGGCCCGGGCGAGTCGACTCCCCGCCCACGTCGAGAAGGTCGGCGCCGTCCTTCACCATGCGCAGGCCCTGCGCGACCGCGGCCGTGGGGTCGTTGCCGACGCCATCGCCGCTGAACGAGTCCGGCGTGACGTTCACGATGCCCATGACGTAGGTGCGGCTGCCCCAATCGAACCGCCGGCCTCCGATGTCCGCGATCACGCGCCGATTATGCTGCCCTCAGGATGAGGCTCGCGGACCTGGCCGGCGGCGTCCCTGGCGCAAGCGTCGATGGCAACGGCGACGTGGAGATCACCGGAATCGCTTACGACTCGAGGCGGGTGAGACCCGGCGACCTGTTCGTCGCCGTTGCAGGGCTGCACGAGGACGGCCACGCATTTGCCGCCGAGGCGGTGGCGAGGGGCGCCGCGGCAGTTGCCCTAGAGCGTGCAGGCGTGATGCCCGCCGGTACGCCCGTCGTCTACTTTCCATCGACGAGAATCGGGCTGGCGGAAGTGGCTGCCGAGTTCTACGGGCGGCCGTCGCGCCGACTCAAGCTGGCCGGGATCACCGGCACCGATGGAAAGACGACGACGACTCACATGGCCGAGCACGTACTGCAGGCCAGCGGGATCAAAGCAGGCGCGATGAGCACCGTCGCATTCACGGTCGGCGAAACCGAAACGGACAACTTGAGCGGCCAGACGACGACTGAAGCGCCGCAGGTTCAGGCCTGGCTGCGGCGCATGGTCGACGCGGGGGTGGCGTGCGCGGTGATCGAGACGACATCCCACGCGCTCGTCCAGGAGCGGGTCCGGGCCTGTGACTTCGACGTCGCCGCGTTCACCAACGTCGGGCACGATCACCTCGACTATCACGCGACCTGGGAGGACTACCTCGAGGCCAAGGCCCGGCTCATCGACCTGACCGCGTCCGCGGCGGACAAGGGCATCGAGAAGACGGCGGTCCTCAATCGCGACGATCCGAGCTATGAGAGGCTGTCGCGCCGTCCGATCTCGCGGCGCTGGTCGTACGGCCTGACCACCGTCGCCGACCTGCATCCGCTCGACCTGAGCGTGAGCGGATCAGGCTCGCACTTCCGGATGAAGACCCCGATGGGCGAGACGGATGTCACGCTCGTGGTGCCCGCGCGCTTCAACATATACAACGCTCTTTGCGCGGCGGGGGTGTGCCTCGCGCTGGGTGTGCCGCTGGAGGCGATCGGCGCAGGACTCGCCGGATTCGAAGGCGTGCGCGGCCGCCTGGAGGCGGTGGACCTCGGCCAGGACTTCCGCGTCTTCATCGACTTCGCACATTCCTCCGGAGCGCTCGCGAGCGCGCTGGCCGAGCTGCGGACGTTCACACCGGGTCGGCTGATCGCGGTCTTCGGCTCGACGGCGCGCTCCGACCATGACCGGCCCGGAATGGGTCGCGCGGCGGCCGAGTTCTCCGACTTCTTCATCATCACGACCGACGACCCGCTCGGCGAGGATCCGGTCGAGATCGCCCGAGAGGTGCAGTCCGGGGCGGTGGGCAAAGCTCCGGGTCGCGACTACGAGGTCGTGATCGATCGGCGCGCTGCGATTCGACGTGCCATCGAGCTCGCGGGGAGGGGAGACTGCATCCTGCTCGCGGGTAAGGGCCACGAGCGGTCGATGCAGATGGCTGCGGGCTCGCAACCATGGGATGAGAGGGCCGAGGCGGAGTCGGCGATTCGAGAGAAGCTGGGCCTACGCGCCTGACCCCTCGTCGCCGCCGCCGACCATCCTCACGATCTCGACGGTGTCACCGTCGCTCAGCGTGGTGGTCGCGAATGCTTCTCGCTGGATGATGGCCCCGTTGTGCTCGACCGCCACCGTCCGCGGGTTGACGCCGAGGCTCTCCAGGTAGGCGAGTAGCGCTGTCGGTGCCTCGAGCTGAACACGCTTGCCGTTGATCTGCAGGACGATCACTGGAAGAACCTGATCGCCGCATAGCCGGCGGCGCCGGCCGCGTGGCATTCGGCGATGCGCTCTTCGGTGACCCCCCCGATGGCCAGTACCGGAATTCGCAGAGCGCGCGCAACCTCGGCCAGGGCCGGGACGCCTGCAGGTGGAGCGCCGGCGTGGCTTTCGCTAGCCCAGACCGGTCCGAAGATTACGAAATCCGCACCGTCCAGCTCCGCCTGCAGAGCCCTCTCGAGGGAGTGCACCGAACGGCCGATCAGGCGCCCACCCAGGAGTGCGCGGGCGTCGCGGACGCCGATGTCCCGCTCGGGGAGGTTGACGCCGGCGGCGCCCGCCGCCAGCGCGATGTCGCACCGCGAGCTGATGAGCACCGGCACCGGCGAGTTCGCCACCAGCTCGATGGCGCTCGCCTCGAGCTCTCGCCCGCTCAGGCCCGGCGCGCGGAGCTGCACGATGGTGGCGCGCTGCGCGGCGTGGAGCCCTGCGGTCGCGCTCGCGACCACCGCCATGGCGACCGGCCTGACTAAGTTGGTCGCGAGACGCCCTCCGTCGGCGAGCTCGCGCTGGCCTGCCCACGCTTGGGGATGCGGCCCGCCATATACGCTTTGCGACCCGCCTCGACGCCCCCTCGTATCGCTTCGGCCATGAGCGCCGGGTCGCGTGCCAGGGCCACGGCCGTGTTGACGAGGACGGCGTCCGCACCCATCTCCATCGCCAGCGCGGCATCCGAAGGCGCGCCGATCCCGGCGTCGACAACCACAGGGACGGTCGCCTCCTCGACGATGATCCGGATTTGCTCCAGCGTCTGCAGGCCCTGCCCGGAGCCGATGGGCGAGCCAAGGGGCATCACGGTCACTGTCCCGAGCTCCTCGAGCTTCTTCGCGAGCACCGGGTCGGCGTTGATGTAGGGCAGGACCTTGAATCCCTCGGCGACGAGGATTCGAGCCGCTTTCAAGGTCTCCTCCGGATCGGGGAACAGGTAGCGCGGGTCGGGAATGACCTCGAGCTTGACCCAGTCGGACAGGCCCATCGAGCGCGCGAGGCGGGCGATCCGAACCGCTTCGTCGGCGGTGCGGCATCCCGCCGTGTTGGGCAGGATGCGATATCGCTTCCAGTCGATGACGTCGAGGATGGTCTTCTTCTTGGGGTCGTCGAGGTCGAGGCGCCGAAGCGCG
>JBGPOC010000212.1:0-4478 GCA_041487825.1 Candidatus Dormibacteraceae bacterium
ATCTCGCGCTCCGCATCGCTCCGACGCTGCACCTCGTCACTCGCCAGGCTGATCGCAATACCTATCTGTGCCGCCTGAGTTTCAATCTGCTGCGCTTGGGTGCCGGCGGCAACGGCTTGCTCACGCACGGAGTCGGCCTCGGGCACGGTTACTTCTGGCGCTTCCTGCCCGAGCTGTACCAATAGGGGATGTAGCTGGGCCGCCAGCCTGGCGCGATCGGCCGATGTCTTTCGACCTTCGCTCCAGTCACCAACCTTGCCAATGAGCCCGCCGACTCCGTGGTGTTCCACCTCCTGGATCGATTGCAACCTCGCATCGTCGGACTCTTCCTTTTGCTTGAGGTCCGAGGCCTGGCGAATGAGCTCCACCAGCTGTGGCGGCGCGCTCCACCTGGCTGCGCTCTCGAGCAAAACACTCCCTCGTCGACTCCAGAGGCTCTCAGCCAGGGATCGCAGCGAGCCAGTCTGCGCAGTCAACGAATCGGCCTGCGTCTGGAGGGTGTCGACGCGAGCACGCAATCTCGCGAGGTCCACCAGAGTCACGGGGCCGCTATCGGTGGCAACCACGGGGGGCGAGTCGGAGGCGGCCACGTCGCGCTATGCCCCGCCACAGATGAGCTCAGCCGTGCGCAGGTACACCTGAACGCATTTTTCCAGGGAAGCGAGATCCACCCACTCGACGTCTGCGTGCGCCCCTTCCCCAGCTGGGCCGAATGCGACGGTCGGGATTCCAACCGCATTGTTGAGTGCCATGTCCATCCAGTACGCCACGCCGATCACGTTGGGCTCGTGGCCGAGAATCTCGGTGGCGGCCAGCTCGACCGCCTCGGTCACGAAGCTGTCCACACCGAGCTGCGAGGGCGGTCGCTCCAGCAGCAGCGTCGCCGACGCCTCGAGTTGCGGGTCGACCTCTCGCGCGGCCTCGATCAGCTCCTCGATCTCGCGCAGGGCGCCCGCGCCATCCTCGCCGGGGATGGTCCGGCGTTCGAGCTTGACCACGCAACGAGCGGCATAGGTGCTGAGCTCCTGCCCGCCCGAGATCAACGACGCGTGGATGGACCCTCTGCCCAGCAGCGGGTGGCCGCGGCCGTTTCGCAACCGACGATCCAGGTGGGCGACTCCAGTGAGGATGAGGCCCATGTGGGCCACCGCATCCACTCCGATGTCCGAGCGCGAACCGTGGGCGGCCACGCCGCGAGTCTCGACCTCCAACCAGGCGAAACCCTTATGCGCCAGGCAGAGCTGCAGCTCCGTGGGCTCGGTTACGATCGCCGCATCCGCCTCGCGCCACTGCAGGACGGCGTTCGTACCGAGGCTAGCCACCTCTTCGTCGGCGACGGCGGCCACAATAAGGTCCCCGCGAAGGCGCAGCTTCCTGGCCTCTCGGGCCACGATCATGATCGCCGCGAGGCTGCCCTTCATGTCATAGGCCCCGCGGCCGTAGATCCGACCCTCCTTCACCACGGGCACAAATGCGTCGGCCATGCCGCCCGCGCCGACGGTGTCCATGTGGGCGTTCAGCATCAGGCTCGTTCCGCCCCCGGTTCCCGGCAGCACGCCGACCACGCTCTTCCGGCCTCGGACAGGCTCCACGATCTGGACCGAAAGGCCATGGCCGCGGAGCCACAAGGCCACGAAGTCGGCGATGTTGGACTCGCCGCTTCCATTCGCCACCAGGTCGGGGTTGACCGACTCGATCGCGACCAGCTCGCAGACCAGCTTTTGAAGGTCGTCCAACAGGGCCATATCCGGCAGATTCTAGGCCGGGCCTGAAACAGGACGAGGGCCCTGGAGTGTTACCGCAAATCTCCGCCGTTCGCTTGACAGGGCGTGACCCAACAGCTACAAACCGCCTGTGTCGTTTGCTGCGCACGTTCCGGGAGGCAGACCTTGAGCGTCTCCAGATCAGCTCTGTTGGCCGCGACAGCGGCTCTCCTCCTGGTCGGCTGCGGAGGCGGCGGTCGTACGGCCAGCGCTCCATCGCCGTCACCCTCTCCGACCCCGTCACCGCTACCCACCCCGTCCCCGGTCGACACGAAGAACATGAAGATCGCTATTGACAGCACCTTCACCGACAACGTCCCGGTGGGCAAGTCAACCAACTTCGATATCGACATCCAGGACGTCGGCACGGCCGACATCCCTAACCTCGACCTGGTCTTCAACGCCGGCGACCTGTTCATGGATAAATACACCATCGACTCCCCCGGCTCATGCGCCATCGACCTCAACCTCCCCGGTCTGGCGTGCGGCCTGGTCACCAAGGGCACCCACCTGACGTTCTCGATCAAGGCCACGCCGAAAGTCGCCGGGAGCTTCGTGTTCAAGTTCCACGTCGACCAGTACAAGACGCCTCTCTACGAGGCCAACGGTACCCAGTACGTGTACAGCTGGACGCAGACCGTCACGAGCTGACGAAGGGGCGGTTACGCGCCCACGATGCGAATCGTCCACAGGTCGGAGGCCAGGCCGTCCTGGATCAGGTAGGTGTACGGCATGGTGAAGTAACCCGCGATCCCCCATGCCGCCCCCCAGGAATTCCGCACCAGGAAGGATTGGCTCGCATCGTCATAACCCACCGCCATGACGGCATGGCCGCCGACCGCCCGCTCCAGCGGACCCGGCATCGGGACGTGTCCGGTCTGAGCTACGGTCTGCGATTCGAAGCTCTCGTAAACTGTGAATCCGAAGATGAACGGATAGCCGGACGCGAGGCAGCCGCGCATCTGGTTGAGGTCCTGGACCAGGCTCTGGTACGACACCGCGCGATCGCTCTTGGCATCGCTGTACGCCTTGGCCGGCGGCTTCTCCGTGAACTTCGAGATGTCGTACGGCCACTCGGGTTCGGGGCACACCCCCTGGCTCGCCACCGACTTGATGCCGTCCCGAATCATCGCCCCGCTGTCAGAGTTGACGGTCCCCTCGATGACCCGTTCGTTGTAGTAGATGAACAGGCGGGACGGGACGTAGTCCGGAAGGTTCTGCTTCAGCCGCTCGAATTCGATCGCCCCGCCGATGGCGTTCGCGGTGCAGCTTCCGAGCTGGCCCTGGTCGTACACCTCGGGGCAATGCATCCGCAGATCGGTAAAGGGCGGCAGAGCGCTCAGGAACACCGGCGGGGCGGCGTACAGATGATCTCGATCGTCGGGGAGGTCCGGGATCCAGCCGTATCGCGCGATCTTCCTCGGCTCAGTCATATAACGGCTCCTTCACAAGTAGGCCCAGCTGCCGATGCTCGCCGAGTCGCCGATGAACGCGTCCACGCCATCCGGCAGCTTGTGCCGCTCCAGCACAATCGCCGTAGCCCTCGTGTGGCCCTCGAGCACGCTGATCCCACCCCCCGGCAACCGGAGGCAGATGAGCTCGGACAGGGCGGGCGCGGGGTCGGCATGGCAGATGGTGCGTGCCAGGGACAGGATGCGCATGTTGGTGTCGTCTCCGGCGAACACGCGGGGAGCGTTCGCGGCGCCCTCCGCCACGGTCCGAGTCGCCGGGGCCAGGGTCGTCCAGGTCGCATTCCGGTTGGAGTAGAGCATCCCCGCCACGTCGGCAATCGATGCGCGGACCCGCCTCCACTTGATGTCGTCATCCAGGCCGGCAAAGATCAGAGCTCCGCGTCCAAAGCCGTGAGCAGAGGCGATGATCCGGCGCCGCTCGGCGTTCTGCTCGGCGTTGTCGAGGTCCGGATTACGCGCCAGGGCTAGACCCCGCGCGAGGTGCGACGGCTTCGGGGGATCGCCGATGAGGTAGCTCTGGAATGGCGGCGACTCGATCTCGGCCTGCAGCCAGGCCAGGATCACGTGGTCGTCGGAGGCGGGACCCAGGTCATCCATCGCGCAGGAAAGCCTAACGCGGTATCGCGCCGAGCCACCCGCCGTACGCTGTCTGCAAATGCCTGCCGGGTCGGTCGTCGGGAGGGAGGCCGAGCTCGTTGCAGCCTTGGCGGTCTGCCGAGGTGCAGCTGCAGGTCGCGGCTCGGTACTGGTCGTGATCGGGGAGCCCGGCATCGGCAAAACGGCGCTTCTCACCGCGGTGGGCATGGCGGATCAGAGCTGGCGGCTGCTCCGGGCGACCGGTGTCGAAGCTGAGAGTACCGTCGCGTTCGCCACCGTCCAGGGACTGCTATGGCCCCTGCGCGACGGCCTGGACGAGCTCGAGGCGGGTCAGGCTCGGTTGCTGAAGGGAGTGCTGGATCTCGGTCCGACGATCGGGGCCACGACCTTCGCGATCGGCGCGGCGACCCTTGCGCTCCTCTCGATCTCGTCGCACGTGCAGCCCATCGTGATCGTCGTCGACGACGCGCACTGGGCGGACGTCGGTTCTCAGGAGGTGCTCTGCTTCGTCGGGCGCAGGCTCGATCAGGAGCGGATCGTCATCCTGGCCGGTGTTCGTGAAGGGGAGCCCTGCCGGCTCTCCGACGAGCGTTCCTTCTCGCGCCTGCAGCTCCGCGGTCTCGCCTCAGAAGAGGCGCGATCGCTG
>JBGPOC010000213.1:0-4475 GCA_041487825.1 Candidatus Dormibacteraceae bacterium
CGCTTGGGGTGGACAACATCGTCCTGTCGGCGCAGCATCACGAAGAGGTCGAGACCGACCAGCTGCGATCCGACATCGCTGCACACGTGATCGATGCCGTCATCCCCGCCGAGCTTCGGGAGGATGGGATCCGCTCGTACATCAACCCAACCGGCCGCTTCGTCATCGGGGGCCCGGTCGCGGACGCTGGGCTCACCGGTCGCAAGATCATGGTCGATACTTACGGGGGCTACGCCCGCCATGGTGGTGGGTGCTTCTCCGGCAAAGACCCGACCAAGGTCGACCGCGCCGGGGCGTACGGAGCTCGCCACGTCGCCAAGACGATCGTCGCTGCCGGGCTCGCGAGGCGGTGCGAGCTGCAGGTCTCATATGCCATCGGCGTGGTCAAGCCGGTGGCGATCCGGGTTGACACCTTCGGCACGGGGACGGTGCCCGACGCGGCGCTTTCGAGCGCCGTGAGCAAGCTTTTCGACCTGAGCCCTGTGGGGATCATCAAAGAGCTCAACCTGAGGCGCCCGCTTTTCCGCCAGGCGGCGGTCTACGGCCACTTCGGCCGCACCGACATCGACGCGCCCTGGGAATCGACCGCGCGGGCAAGGGAGCTCGCGGAAGAGGTCGGTTGAGCGGCGCTACGGGCGCACTGCAGAAGCGGACCCTGGCCGTGATCCCAGCCGGGGGGGCCGGCACGCGGCTTTGGCCCCGCTCGCGACGCTCGACCCCGAAGCACGTGCTGCCGCTGGGCGAGGGCGGCCGGCCCCTGCTGCGCGAGACCTACGACCGGGCATCGAAGCTGGCGGCCGAGGTTTTCGTCCTCACCGAAGCGGGCCAGCGCGCGATCATCCTGTCGGTTCTCCCGGAGGTCGACCAGGAGCACCTGATCCTCGAGCCCGCGGCGCGCGGGACCACCAACGCCTACGGGCTGGCTGCCCTCACGCTGCGTGACCGGTATCCGGACGCGGTGATGCTGGTGATGCCCGCCGACCACGTGGTTCGGGGGCGCGCCGGCGTCACCAGGGCTGTGCGCGCCGCCGTGCGCGCCGCCGCAGCCACGGACAGCCTCGTGACCGTCGGGCTGAAGCCGAGGTTCCCTTCGACCGGGCTGGGCTACATCCAGGCGCCAGGACGTGCGGCGGGCGGTGCTCTTCGCGTCCGGCGGTTCGTCGAGAAACCAGATCTGGCCACCGCGCGGAGATTCATGAAGGCGGGTGGCTACTACTGGAACCTGGCCTGGTTCTCATGGCGGATCGACGTCTTCATCCGCGAGCTCGGGCGCCACGCCCCGAGCCACCTCGCCGGCTTGCGCAAGGTCATGGCGGCGCGGGCCGCAGGCGACGAGCCGGCGGCGGCGGAGCTTTACAAGCGGCTCCGCGTGGAGGTGGTCGACAGGAGCGTCATGGAGAGGACCGATCGCCTGCTCCTGGTCCCGGCCGATTTCGAATGGGCCGACATCGGGAACTGGGCGGAGCTTGGCGACCGCGTGCGTGCGGACTCACATGGCAACTCGGTGGAGGGCGACGCGATCCTCATCGACACCACTGGGAGTCTCGTCCTCGGGGCGCGGCGGCTGGTGGCCGCCATCGGTCTCGACGACATGATCATCATCGACACCGAGGACGCGATCCTGGTATGTCCGCGCTCGCGGGCGCAGGACGTCAGGAAGGTCGTGGACGCTCTGAGGCGTGCAGGCAAAACGAGCTACCTTTAGGCCGATTTGAACCTACCTCAGATCAAGTTCGGCACGGACGGCTGGCGAGGCGTGATCGGCGACGACTTCACCTTCGCAAGCGTGCGCCGTGTGGCGCAGGGAACTGCCGAATACCTGCTCTCGCGCGGCGCAGATCCTCTTGCGGTCATCGGCTATGACTGTCGATTCGCGTCCGAAGAGTTCGCCCGCACCGTCGCCGACGTCTTCGCCGCCAACGGGGTGCGAAGCCTCATCTTCGATCGGCCGTCGCCCACGCAGGTCGCATCGTGGACCGTGATCGACAAGCGGGCGACGGGCGCGGTGGTCATCACGGCCAGCCACAACCCTTACCTGTTCAACGGTGTCAAGTACAAACCGGAGACGGGAAGCTCGGCGCCGAGCAGCGTCATCGCCGAGCTTGAGCAACGGATCAACGCGGTGCCCGAGATCGCCGCCCCCGAACGGGGGCCGGCCGAGCTGATCACGGTTTACGATCCGCGCCCGGCGTACTACGAGCAGGTCGGACGCATGGTCGACCTCGCGTCAATCAAGGCCGCCGGCCTTCACATCGTCCATGAGTGCATGCACGGATCGGGGTACAGGTACGTCGCGGACCTGTTGAGCGGTGGCACCACGAGCGTCACGGAGCTGCACTCCGAGCGCAACCCATTCTTCGGCGGGGTCAACCCCGAGCCGATACCACCCAACATCGACGCCGCCCTGGCCGTGATGCGGGCTGGTGGCGGCAACGACCTCTGCATCTGCACCGACGGCGATGCGGATCGGGTCGGGATCATCGACGAGACGGGTCGCTTCGTCGATCAGCTGCAGGTCTACGCGCTGCTGATGCTTTACCTCTTCGAGGTCAGAGGCATGGGAGGGCCGGTGGTCAAGACCATCAACATGACCTCGATGGCGGACAAGCTGGGGGCTGAGTTCGGAGCCGAGGTGTTCGAGGTCCCGGTGGGGTTCAAGAACATCGCGCCCAAGATGATGGAGACGGACGCGGTGCTCGGCGGCGAGGAGTCGGGCGGGTACGCGATTCGTGGTCACATCCCGGAACGCGACGGGATCCTGGTCGGGCTCCTCTTCGCCGACATGATCGTCAGGCTGGACAAGCCGCTGTCGCAGATCCTTGCCGACCTCGAGAAGCGCGTCGGGCCTCATGCATACAGCCGCCACGACATCCACCTCGCCCGCGAAACGTACGAAGCGGAGCGGCGTCGAATCCTGGACCTCCTCGGGGCGAACGAACCCTCGGAGGTTGCGGGTGTGAAAGTCGTACGCATCCGCACCGACGACGGGTTCAAGTTCTATCTCGCCGACGGCAGCTGGGTGCTGCTGCGCGCCAGTGGAACCGAGCCGCTGGTGCGCGTGTACTCGGAAGCTTCGACCAACGCCGAGGTCGACGCTCGCCTGGCCGCCATCGAGGAGATCGTCGGGCTGAAGTACGTCCATGCCTGACTTCCCAGAGGTCGAGCGCGCGGAGGACTCGCGGGTCGACAAGCCGTGGGGATACGAGCTTCGCTGGGCGGTGACGGATCGCTACCTGGGGAAGGTGCTTCACGTCAACAAGGGCGAGGCGCTCTCCCTCCAGTACCACGAGCGCAAGGATGAGTGCCAGTACGTCGCCGCGGGCTGCGTGGACATCGAGATCGGCGGGCCCGACGGCGCCCTGACCACCCACCGCATGCGCGCAGGGGACACGTTGCACCTTCCGCCCGGCACGCGTCACCGGATAACCGCCATCGAGGACACCGACATCTTCGAGGTCTCCTCACCCGAAGGAGAGGACGTCGTGAGGCTGTCAGACCGCTACGGTCGCGCTGCGCGGTAGCCTAGGCGTCGAATGAAGATCCCACCCATGCCTGAGAAGGCGATCCCGGCCACCACCGCCGCACGTTCGGAGCGCGACAGGAGCTTCCTCCTGTTCGCGGGCGCGGTGTTGATGGCGATCGCCCTTGGATTCAAGTCGGAGCTGCTGGGCGAGGGCCAGGTCTGGGCGCTGGCGCTTGGCCTCGTCGTGGTGGCCGCCCCGGCCCTGCTCGGCTACCTGCGGGGAACCGATGAGTTCCCGCGGATCGAGCACTACATACCGGTGGCGCTCGGCGCCATCACACTGGCGGGCCTAGCCGGGGGGCACGACAGCGCGGGCCACCCCCTTGTCCCCGAGCTCTGGAAGTATGGGGTGATCACGCTTGCTTTCGGCGGAGGCTTTGTCCTTTCGGCGCGGCTAGATTACTTGCGCCTGCGCGACGCGGAAAAGCGCGGGCACATCGTGCTGCAGGAGGCGATCCTGGTCCTGGTCCTTGCGGGGGCCTACCTGGTCGTTGTGACGATCCCCTTCAACGTGATCCTGCAGCTCCTTTGGATCTTCACGATCACCTTCCTCGCGTCATATCGCAGCTTCCGGATCAACGGCATCGCGATCGCCCCTCGGCGGGCGTTCATCTTCGCCCTGTTCGTCGGCCAGGTGGTGACGTTCCTGGCGTGGGCGGTCACCGCGCTGCGCATCTACTTGGTCGTGAATGAGGGCACCTTCGCAGTGATGCTGCTGTTCGCCTGGTACATCAATCGCGGCCTCGTCAGGCACACGGTCGAGGACAGCTTCACGCGCAACGTGGTCCTCGAATACGGCGCCTTCGCCATCGTCCTCGTCTACCTGTTCGTCTCGAGCTACCAACCAGGCCGGTAGACGTATGAGAGGGAACCCGGATGGTTCCCTCTCATCGCGCGTGCGGCTTCGCCGCAGGCGCTGCTCTCTTTCCGGTATATCGATGGGATTGTTCTA
>JBGPOC010000214.1:0-4466 GCA_041487825.1 Candidatus Dormibacteraceae bacterium
CCCAGGCTCAAACCGCACCCTACGACTACTACCTCGGCCCTGCCAAATCGTTCATCGGCCTCGGGGTGGATCAGGCCCTGGGCATTCTGATCATCACCGGCTCGTTTGCTTGTGGCATGGCGTTCCACAACACCGCCGCGCGTTACTTCTACTCGCTCGGGCGCGAAAAGGTGCTTCCCGCCGCGCTGGGTACGACCCATCACCGCTACAAGAGCCCTCACGTCGCGTCCATCACGCAATCGGTGATCGCGGGGCTGATCGTCATCGCGTTTGCGATCTTCGCCGGGAGTAACAACCCGACTCAGCAGGCCTACCTCGACCTGTATGGATTGATGGCGATCATGGGCGTGATCGTGATCCTTGCGGTGCAGGCGCTGGTGTCGGTGGCAATCCTCGTCTACTTCTGGCGCCACCACGGAACCGAGGTCCACTGGTGGACCACCGTGCTCGCACCCATCATCTCGTTCGTAGGGCAGGCATTCGTCCTGGTCCTGCTCTTTCAGAACATCGACTTCATCGGCGCGGGTCTGGGCTTTGCGCGTTGGCTGGGCCCGATCGACGCCGTGATCTTCGCCGCTGGAATCGGGCTGGCCTTCTACCTCAAATCGAGCCAGCCGGAGAAATACAAGACCCTTGGCCGTCTCATCCACGAAGGACTCTGAAGGAAACGCTGCCGGCAGGACTCCTGCCGGCAGCCGTCCCTTGTCGTGGTTGCGCTGGGCGGACCGCTGGATCTGCCTCGCCGGAGCGAATTGCTGCCTCGGCCGGTCGCTGACCGACAGCCGCACTCCGTGAACTTGCAACCACGCGCCGGTGTGACTGTCCGGCTCTTCTCCGGATCTACTCGCCCAGGACGTCGCCCACTCGAAGCCGGTCCAGAACCTGCATCCTCGCCTGCGCGCGCGCGCCAAGGCGATTGAGGACCGCCGCGACCACCGCCTCGACGACCGCCGTTGCGCCGACCAGGGAATCGAACGGCCCGACCGTGTCGACGCTGGTAACGAGCACCTGACGGGCGGAGGCCGACGCGGGTGACAGCCACGGGTCGGTGAACAGCACGACGTTGCAGCCCTGGGAGGCGGCGACCCGTGCTGTCTCGATGGTGTCCGCCTGGTAGCGGCGGTAGTCGAAGACCACCAGCACGTCGCCCTTGCGAAGGTCGATCAGCTGCTGGGCTGGGGCACTCCGCTCCGAGTCCACCACGCCGACGCCGGGCCGCAGGAGGTGGAGCTGAGCGGCCAGGTCGCGCGCCAGCTGGCCGCTGACCCTGCCGCCGAGCACCAGCACCCGGCGCCGCACGTCGGCGAGCAGCTCGACCGTCTCCTCGACATCCCGATGTGAGAGGCCGTCCAGCGTCGCCTTCAGGGTCTGCCGCGACACTTCGAGTGCATCGCTCAGGACCGAGTCCATCGCGCGCGCCTCGTGCTCGTCGCGGTAGCGGGCCAGGGGTGAGCTCAGGCGGGCCTGGACCTCGTGGCGGATCACCTCCTGGAATTCGGGGTACCCGCGAAAGCCGAGCTTGGTGATGAACCGCGTCACCGTCGGCGGGCTCACGCCGGCCCTCTCCGCAAACCTGGCCACGCTCTCCAGCCCCGCGATGGGATACGACGCCAGGAGCACCCTCGCCAGCTTGCGCTCGGCGGGGCTGAGGCTCCCGAGCCGGTGCCTCACCAGCTCCCCGACGCGGGAGTCGTGGGCGGTGTCGTTTATTACATCCGGGTCCATGGCGCCCCCGTTCGGATCATTCTTGACAACGATCCTATCGCCTGTTAGCTTCGCCGTAACGCCATCGGAGGTCGAAAGCACGCTCGCCGGCGCGAGCGCCTAAAGGGGGAGACAGCATGAGCGTCCAGGCCCATTCTTCAGACGTAGAGACCCTCCACAAGATGGGCTACGCCCAGGAGTTGCGACGCCGCATGTCGACGTTCTCCAACTTCGCCGTCTCCTTCACCATCATCTCGATCCTGTCCGGCTGTCTCACCCTCTACGCCTACGGGATGAACACCGGCGGTCCGATCATCATGAACATCGGCTGGCCGCTGGTCGGCATCTTCGTCACCCTGATCGGCCTTGCCATGGCCGAGGTGTGTTCGAGCTACCCGACGGCCGGTGGCCTGTACTACTGGG
This sequence comes from Candidatus Dormibacteraceae bacterium, assembly GCA_041487825.1. GTDB lineage: Bacteria > Chloroflexota > Dormibacteria > Dormibacterales > Dormibacteraceae > Palsa-872. Next base: position 2,128 of record JBGPOC010000214.1, read on the forward strand.
CGGCCAAGCTTGGGGGCAACAACGCGGCGGCCTGGAGCTGGTTCACCGGCTGGTTCAACCTGCTGGGTCAGGTGGCGGTCACCGCCGGCATCGACTTCGGCGGCGCGTTCTTCATGTCTGCGCTCTTCAACCAGCTCTTCAACTACACCCTGGACCCGCCGCACATCATCGCCGTGTACGCGGTGATCCTCTTCCTTCACGGCCTTCTCAACACGTTCGGTGTCCGCCTGGTGGCCATCCTGAACGACATCTCGGTGTGGTGGCACCTGGTTGGCGTCGTCATCATCGTCGGCGCCCTTTTCTTCATTCCACCTCACCACCAGTCGGCGTCGTTCATCTTCACCAAGTTCGTGAACAACACCGGGTTCAGCTTCTCAGGTGTATCGATCTACGTATTCCTCATCGGTCTCTTGCTGGCCCAGTACACGTTCACCGGCTATGACGCCTCGGCGCACATGACGGAGGAGACGCACAATGCGGCCATCGCCGGTCCACGCGGGATCGTATGGTCGATCGTCATCTCGCTCTTCGCCGGGTGGCTGTTGCTGATCGGCGTGACCTCTGCAATCCAGAACTACACCGCCGAGCTTGGGGCCGTGGTGCCCCCGGCGCAGATCTTCGTCGATGCGGTCGGCAAGAACCTCGGCACGTTCCTGCTGTTCATCGTCGTCGGAGCGCAGTTCTACTGCGGCATGTCGTCAGTCACAGCGAACTCCCGGATGATCTACGCCTTCTCACGTGACGGTGCCGTTCCGGGCTCCGAGTTCTGGCACAGGATCAACCCGCGCACGCGCACCCCGACCAACTCCATCTGGTTCGCTGCTGTCGGGGCTTTCATCCTCGGACTGCCATACCTGTGGAACCCGGTCGCTTACGCCGCTGTGACCTCGATCGCCGTCATCGGGCTCTACATCGCTTACGGCATCCCGATCCTTCTCCGCCTTCTCGCTGGAGAGCGGTTCCAGCGCGGACCGTGGCACCTCGGGCGCTGGAGCTACCTGGTGGGTTGGGTCGCGGTCATCTGGATCGGGTTCATCGCGATTTTGTTCTGCCTGCCGCAGCTTGCTCCGGGCACCACTTTGCAGACCTTCAACTACGCGATCCTCGCTGTCGCCGTAGTGTTGCTCTATGCGGGAGGCTACTGGTTTCTCTCAGCGAAGAATTGGTTCAAGGGGCCGAAGGTTCAGGGGACAGCCGATGAGCTTGCGAAGATCGAGGCCGACCTCGCCAGAGTCGGCGGGTGACCGGCTGGAAGGGGTAAGAGGGGGCGGCGCGCGACCGAAGATCGGGATCACCGTCCACCCTCGGCGCGGCCTGGAATACTACGTGCCGTATCGCCGGGCGCTGATCGCCGCCGGCGCCGAGCCGGTGGATCTGGTCCCCGGGACCAAGGGCCTTCCGGAGGTCGACGGGCTTCTGTTGCCCGGAGGCTGGGACGTCGATCCATCCTTCTACAGCGAGCGGCGAGACGAGAAGGTCGGACAGACCGACCCGGAGCTGGATGAGACTGAGCTGACCTTGTTCCGCCAGGCGCGCGAGCGCGAGCTGCCGGTGCTCGGCATCTGCCGCGGCCAGCAGGTGATCAACGTGGCGATGGGCGGATCGCTGGTGCAGCACCTCGAGGACCACGACGCCCGCGCGATCGGCCGGAGCCACCTCGCCCACACGATCGAGGTTGATCCCTCCTCCGAGTTGGGGCGTGCTGCCGGAGAGCACAGGATCAGCGTCAACAGCCTTCACCATCAGGCGGTGAAGACGCTTGCGCCTGGACTTCAGCAGACCGCGCGGGGCGAGGACGGCACAGTCGAAGGCGTCGAGTCGGACGATGGCCTGGTCGTCGCCGTGCAATGCCACCCCGAGGAGCTCACGACCGACCTCCCGTGGGCCAGGAGGCTGTTCGAGCGTTTCGTCGCCCGCGCTCGCAACCGCCGGCACAGACTCTAGCGATGACGCTGACCCGCGAGCAGCTCGCCGCAGGCGTAGAGAAGGGCGAAATCGACACCGTCGTCGTCGCTTTTACCGACATGCAGGGCCGGCTGATGGGTAAGCGTGTGGACGCCGAGTACTTCATGGAATCGGCAGCGCACGGCGAGCCGGTTGAGGGCTGCAACTATCTGCTCACAGTCGACATGGACATGGACCCGGTACCCGGATACGCGATGGCGAACTGGGAGAGTGGCTACGGCGACTTCGAGCTGGTGGCCGACTTCGCCACGCTGCGACGCATCCCGTGGTTGGAGGGGACCGCGCTGGTGCTGAGCGACATCACCTGGGGCGACCGGTCCCCGGTGAAGCCATCGCCGCGCCATGTGCTCAAGGCGCAGATCGAACGTGCAAGG
>JBGPOC010000215.1:0-4444 GCA_041487825.1 Candidatus Dormibacteraceae bacterium
AGCCGGTCATCGAGTAGGTCTTGGAAAAGGTGAAGACCGACGCGATGCGTGCGTCGTCCGGCGCGAGGCTGGCGGGGCTGGTCCACGAGCCGTCCAGCACGATCTGGTCGTAGCACTCATCGCTGATGAGCCAGAGGTTGTGGCGCTGAGCCAGCTCGACAACCTCTTTGACGGTCGCGAGCGGGTAGATCGCCCCCGTCGGGTTGTTGGGGCTGTTGACCACCAGCAGCTTCGTCTTCGGACTGATCAGCGCGGCGAGCGCGTCGAGGTCGGGCTGGAAGCCGTCGGCGGGCCGGCAGGGATAGAAGACGCCCTTGGCGTGGGTCCAGGTCAGCATCATCCGGTAGTTGGGCCAGCCAGGATCCGGCAGCAGAACCTCGTCGCCTTCTTCGAGCACGGACGCGAACACCGCGGCGATCGCGCCCACGCCGCCCGGCGTGCAGGCGATGCGGTCGGGAGTGACCTTGATCCCGTTGACGCGAGCGAGCTTGGCGGCGAGCTTCTCGCGCAGCGAGAGCAGGCCCTGGGTGTGGGTGTAGTAGGTCTTGCCCTCGTCGATGGCGCGCTTGCCGGCGTCGCCGATGTGCGAGGGGGTGGGGAAGTTGGGCTGCCCCACCTCGAGGCGGATGGCGCCGGGCGTGCGGATGGCCTCGTTGGCGATCTCGCGAATCCCTGAGTGGTGCCCTCCAGCCGGCGCGTGGGCGAGGGGAGGAAGGGAGAGTCGAGCCACGGGTCTCAATCGTAAGGGTCGGTGGTACTTCGCTTGTAGTGGGCGCGAGGATTCCCCAGTCGCCGGCTACCAGCGGCGCCACGCCTGGATGAGTGTGAAAGTCGTTCCCCAGCGGCCTGGCGTGGCGATTTCGGTCTCGGCCTCAGCCCGCAGCCTGTCCAGCTCCGGCCGTCTGACGAGGTCCAGCAGCCTGGGCTCCAGGGAGCTGGCGAACAGCAGCGGCAGCCGAAGGTAGGGATGTCCGTGTTGTAAGGCGATGACCTCAGCGGCGAGTTCGGCGCCTTCGCCAAGGAGTTCGGGAAGGCGTCTGCCTGCGTTGAAGTCACCACCTGCCGCCAGGAAGGCCTGCTCGATGAGGCCGACCAGCCGCTGCGCCGCGGGAGCGTCGGGGTTGAAGCGCCAGGACGACATGTCGGGATCCTCAAGAACGAGCAGCCCGTTCGGCTTCAACATCCTGCGATAGGCTGCCATCTGCTCCTCGAAGCGACCGAGCGGCGCGAGCTGGAAGCGGGAGTGGACGAGGTCGAAGGACCCCGGCTCCATGGCCGAGGCAAACAGGTCGTCTTCGACGAGCTCCACATTGCCCAGGGACTCGTCCGCGACAAACACACGCGCTGCCTCGAGCATCGATGCCTGGTTGTCGGTGCCGACTACCTGGCCGGCCTGGCCCACCCACCTGGACAGGATGCGGAGCCAGCCAAGCGCGCCACAGCCGACGTCGATTGCACGTAATCCGCTCCCGTCTCCGATCCGAGCCAGCAACCGCTGACCGGTGGGCTCCCATACCCGCGCCTGCAACTGCAGCCGCTCATGCTCGGCGGAACGCCCAGCCATCAGGTAGGACACGGCTGCAACGATTATGAGTACGGGACAACCTCATGGGGAGCCCTATCCCGCCGCGTCGCGCCGCATCACCAGGATCTGCGTCTTGAAGACCCGCGCAACGAGGTTGATGATCGGGATCATCCGCCTGAAGTAGGGCGGGAACTCGGCCGGCTCGAGGCGCCGGAAGCCGAAGCGCTCGTAGTAACCCTGAAGCTGGCGCCGGCAGGTGAGGTGTAAGACGCCGCGCTCGCGGGCGAGGAGCGCTTTGATGAGCGCGCTCCCGATGCCCTGGCCCTGCCGTGGCGGCAAGACAGCGATCGAAGCCAGCTCGCGGCTGCCGTCTCCATGCGTCTTGACCTGCCCGATGCCGACGACGGACCCGCCCTCCTCGGCCATCAGGAAGTTGGGCCAATCGAGGCTCATGCGGTTGATGCCCACCTCCTTGATGAGGCGGCGGATCGTGGCCTGATCGGCCTCGGTCGCAGGACGGATCGTCACTGGCACGGGGTGCAGGTTACGTTCAAATCTCCTCCCCGCACCCGGCGGTAATCTGCGCGACCTCCTGAATGATGAAGGGTTCTTGACGCAGGACTTCTAACTTCTCCCGTCGAGAGCAGACTCTCTGCGTGGTTCATCGCGCTTCTCGTCGGTCAGCCGGAGCTCTTTGGATGACCCTCTACGGCGCCGGGTCGTCATCGGTGGTCTGGTGGGGAGCGGAGGCTGCACCGATCGCCCTCGCAATTTGGGCAATCGTGACCGCGGCATTGGGTCTAATCGGGATTGTTCAGCTGGATCGAATCCGCAAACTGTCGGGTCCTCCCGCCGCGCCGCGGAAAGTCGATAGAGTCCTAGCTCGCAACATAGGGGCCGTGATTTTGATCTATACAATCGCGGAAGGCATCTCTGCGGGGGCCCTCCATGCATTGCGGCACGATGCACTCATCTTCCCGATCGCGGTTGGCATCGCCGGCGTCCACTTCTTCGTGTTCGCACGAGTGCTCGATACCTGGCAGTACTACGCCACCGGCATATTGGACTGCCTCGCTGTCGCCCTCACCTTGCTGCTCGCGAGTTCTGATTCCAAAGTTGGCGCAATGCCGTCGTGGATTTTCTATCCACTCGTTGGGGGCGGTGCGGCCTTGTTCGTCACCGCTGGCCTGATGTTCTACGAGAGCGGAGTGATACTGATGCGCCTGAGCCACATGGCCCCAGACGCCGCCCGCGATTAAGGAGCTTTTGTACAGCTAAGCCAATTACGGGGCACCCTGGCCGTCGTGTGCATCAACCAAGTTGGAAATCGCCCGGGCATGACCAGATTGGCGTGATTTGTCGAAGGCGGAGTGCCCCTCAGATCTTGTCTGGCGGCCTCGAAGCCTTGGGGTAAGCTGTGGCCGTGTCGTTTGACGAGCCCGGGATACAGGCGATCACCTTATCGCTCATTTCCGTGGCGGCAATGCTGAGCCTTGTGAGCGTGACGCTGGGGCTGTTTTCCACTCTGACAGGGAGGGATCCCTTGCCCAAGCGCATTCGGAGCCTGCTGCGACGGGTGCCGGCGTCGGCGGAGGATTTTCGCCTCCGAGGCATGAGCTTGACGCTTAACGGTGCGGCGGTGATGCTGATGGCGTCGCTCCTGACCATCAATGTTGTGGCTAGGCTCGCCCTCGGCGGCTGGTCGGGCTATGCTCCGTCCGCCTCGCTGGCGTTCCCGAAGGACACCGTGTTTCTTGTCACCACGGTCGCGGCTCTTGCCGCCATGGCCTGCTTCATCGGGGCGTACATCTTGGGCGTTCGTGTGCGGTACGTGAGCACCCGGGCCTCGACCGGCACACAGCCGGGGATGCCGCCGCCGTAAAGCTCCGTCTAAAGGCTCCTACACGCGACAGGCGGCCTTGTGCCATGCCGGGCTGGCGCAGCCCGTGGTAACCGCTGGCTTCGCGATCAGGACCGTGAGTTACCTCATCGACGCCATCATTCTCAGTTTGGTGGGCGGCGCATTCCCGTATCTGGTCATCACCACCACCAACAGCGGTCCCCCCATCAACGTGGGTCAGCAGGCCACCACGAGCACGAGCGGCTCGATACTCGTTTCCTTCGTTTACTTCGTGATCTTCTGGTCGCGCCTAGGCGGCGGGCGAACCCTTGGTATGCGGCTATTTGGGCTCAAAGTGGTCCAGGAAGAGGACATGGCTCAGCCTGGCATTTTTACGGCACTTGTTCGCTGGTTTGGCCTCTGGCTATCATTCGCGGCCTGTTTCGTCGGCGTGGTCTGGGTCGCGTTTGACTCGCGCCACCAGGGCTGGCACGACAAGATCGCGAGGACGCTGGTCGTCCGAGCCTGAGCTGGTACCGACCCGAGTTCGAGTTGGTGCACTTTTAGCGAATACGGGGCACTCAGGGCGGGGCATCAGCTTCGAATTGGCTTAACCCTCGGCGTCGGTTCCAGCCCCAGCTCGAAGTAGACTATCCCGGGGTCCGCCACACCCAGCCAAAACGATGCCGCACGCCCCAGAAACCTTCGTACACCTGCACAACCACACCGAGTTCTCGCTGCTCGATGGGGCGAGCCGCATCCATGCGCTCGTGGAGGCTGCGGCCAAGCTCGAGATGCACGCCCTGGCCATCACCGATCACGGCGTCATGTACGGCGCGATCCACTTCTACAAGGCCTGCAAGGAAGCGGGGATCAAGCCAATCGTGGGCTGCGAGGTCTACGTCGCCCCCCGCTCGCGTCTATTAAGGGAGGGCCGGGTCGACCGCGACCCGAACCACCTCACCCTCCTGGCCGCGGACCACGAGGGCTACGTCAACCTTATGAAGCTCTGCACGGTCGGCCAGATGGAGGGCATGTACTACAAGCCCCGCATCGACAAGGAGATCCTGGCCGAGCAC
>JBGPOC010000216.1:0-4424 GCA_041487825.1 Candidatus Dormibacteraceae bacterium
CTAGAAAACGTCTGCGGATCTCGTTCCCGGTCATGTCGGGGCCGAACTAGCTTACGGTGAGAGGCGCTCCGTCCGCCAACCGCCTCCCCGCCGCCGGACGTAGCGCAGACGATCGTGGAGGCGATCGGTCCGGTTCTCCCAGAACTCGATCCACGCCGGCCGCAGGGCATAGCCGCCCCAGTCGGCCGGCATCGGCACCTCGCTGCGGTGTCGGGCGTCGAGCTCGGCCACGGCCCGCTCGAGCACCGCCCGCGAGGCGACGACGCGGCTCTGCCTGGACGCGAGCGCCGACAGCTGCGCGCCACGGGGCCGGGTGTGAAAGTACGCCAGCGACGCAGCGCGGCCAAGCCGCCGAACCGTGCCGGAGACCCTGACCTGGTGGCGCGTGACCGACCAGTAGAAGACGAGCGCGGCCTGCCGGTTCGCCCGCAGGTCACGGCCCTTGCGGCTCTCGTAGTTGGAGTAGAAGAGGAAAGCGCCGTTTTCGATGCCCTTGAACAGCACCATGCGCGCTGACGGCGTGCCCCCTTCTCCGGCGGTCGCGAGGGTCATCGCATCCGGCTGCCGAGCGCCGGCGCGCTCGGCCTCCCGGTACCACCTGCGAAAGAGCAGGAGCGGATCGGCCGGCGCTCGCGACTCGAGAAGCGGCATCAGCGCACCTTCTACTTGGTTTCCTGCGGGACGTACTTGCGTAGCTGCTCCAGGGCGGCTCGCTGCAAACGCGAGACGTGCATCTGGCTGATGCCGAGCCTGCGTGCGATCTCCGACTGCGACATCTGCTCGTAGAACCTCATCGCCATGATCGACCGCTCGCGAGGAGTCAGGTGCACCATGGCGCGATTGAGCAGGTCGCGCATCTCGACACGGTCGAGCTCGGGGTCGACGGTACCGATCTGATCCGCGATCGCGCGGCTCTCCTGGCCGTCGGCAGTCCCGATGGGTTGATCGAGCGAAAGGGGCATGTACGCGGGCCCCATCTCCATCGCCTCCGTCACATCTTCGGGCGGAACGCCGAGGCGTTCGGCGAGCTCAGAGACGCTGGGCTCGCGCCCGAGCTGATTCTTCATCTCCTCGTTGACGCGGACCACCGACTGGTGCAGCTCCTGCAGGCGTCGCGGAAAGCGGATGGCGGTGCCCTTGTCGCGAAAATGGCGCTTGATCTCCCCGGCGACGGTCAGCGTGGCGAAGGTCGTGAACTCGAAACCGAGGTCCGGGTCGAAACGCTCGATGGCCTTGATCAGGCCCAGGTAACCGACCTGGACGATGTCGTCGAGGGGCTCACCCCGGTTCTGGAACTTGCGCGCCAGGAAGTACACGAAATCGTGATACGCGTCCACCAGCTGGGCGCGGATGCGATCGCGCTCCGCCGCATCCGTCGTCTCCTTGTAGCGACGGTGGAGCGCCCGTAAATCCTCGCGAGAGGGTCGAGGCGTCGAACCCATTTCTTAATTCAGAGAACCGCGTGGCCGGTAGGCCGGATTCACTCCGCCCGTCACCAAGCGTCGCATTCCAAGCGTCTCCCATCGCTGCACGGAGCCCCAGGTGGGGGTCCGTGGGGGAGGACCGCAGTCCTCACCCACGCTTCTAGCCGGCGAGGTACTTGACCATTCGAAAGCGGACGTGCCCTGTCACGGGCTCGACCTCTGGGCGGAAATCGTCCACGAAGCAGCGGATCATCTCAAACGCGAGCCTCTGGAGCTCGGCGTCGGCCTCCGGGTGCGGTCTGGGGGCCGGTAGGGCATTGGTCCCGGTGGGCACGAGGTCGACGTCCACGACCAGGGCGCGGTTGGTCGCGAAGTAGGTCAGCTTGAGGTCGGCGCGGCCATCGAGGTCGTTCGCCGCCTCGATGGCGCTGTCGCAAGCCTGCGTGAGCGCGATCGTGAGCTCGTCGAGGTCGACAAGACTCAGCCCGAGCTGGCTGCCCAGCGTCGTGGCCACGCGCTTGGCAACCGGTATGAAATCGGCCGACGCCGGGATCTTGAGCTCCGCGAGATCGCGTTTTGCCACTAAGCCTCCGATCCCCTCTTCCCTTCTGCTTTGCCTTCCGTCTTGCCCTCTCCGCCATTGGTCGCCGACTGGATCTTGCGCATGGCCGCCGCCTCGAGCTCTTCGCGCCGGCGCTTGGCTGCCGCGACGCCGTCCTGGATCGCCTTCCCAACGGGGTTGTCGGGGTCCGTCACGGCGACGCGCGCCCTCTGCGCCGCCTGCTTGGCTCGCTGCACTGGCTCGCTCCCGCTCAGCTCGATCGTCTTGCTGCGCAGGCTGTCAACCTGGTCGCGCCCCGGACCGGACGCGATGTAAGCGCCCGCCGCCAGGCCGACCAGGCCGCCGAGGATGAACCACCCGAAGCCGCCGCCACTCTTCTCTTCAGACATATCTAACCTCCTAAAACCGAGCGAACAAGGCTCTTACCCGCCACGCTCACGCCGTGCGCGGCCGCTTTCAGGCCGTGCCCGAGCGATGACGCCCCGGTGCCCGCCGCGTGCAGGCCGACGTTGACGCCCGCCGTGATGTCGTTGACGTTGCCGATCGTCTGCCTCACCTCGGGAAGGGTCTCCTTCAACTCCTCGTTGGTCGTGTTCAGCAGCTCTTCGACGGCTCCCAGGGTTCCGCGCAGCCGAAAGAGGACGGCGGCCAGGCCAAGCGCCACCAGCAGGGCGGCGGCCCCGAATGCGAGCCACATGAAGTTCTGCAACTGGTGAATACCCCCTTACCTGGGCCGGCAAACAAGCCCAATGTTAAGTGTGCGGCTCGGAACGCTTCGGTTCATCTCGGTTCATCGGGCACCTTTGGCGGCCTGGGGTCCTTCGGCTCCTTCGGCTCGCGCCTCGGGCGGGGCACAAATCGCGCAAGGGGCTGGAGCAGGAGCGCGAACGCGACCGCCGGCAGCACGTTGGCCTGGCCCAGGCGCAACGACGGCAGGCCGAGGTAGTCCCAGAGCTGGCCCAGCGCGAAACCTGCGGCGGTGGTGACCAGGATCGGAACGTAGGCTCGCCGCCGGTAAGGCACCAGCGCGTAGAAGAGCTGGGACATGATGAGGATGGCCAGCGCCGCCACGATGAGCCCGGGCGGCACCAGGTTCACGAGCGCCAAGGCGCTCCCTCCGGGACGCGGGGGTGGGTTGTCCTGAGCGAGCTCAGGTGGGTCCCCTGCCTTGGCTCTCCAAGTCCCGTCGAGCGGGCATTTGGTCGGCTATCCGGACTCCGGGGTCCCTAACGATCGACTGTTGGGCAACGCGCACGTCACCCGCGCCCCTTTGGAAGCAGGACCATTTTACTGGCCAGGCTTCAAAGGCGGTTTGACCTGAATGTGGAGCTCGTCCAGCTGCGCCTGGTCGACCGGGCTCGGGGCGCCCAGCATCAGGTCCTGGTGGCTCTGGGTCTTCGGAAATGCGATCACGTCGCGGATGTTCTCAGTGCCCGCGAGCATCATCACGATGCGGTCGATTCCCGGCGCTATGCCTCCGTGGGGCGGGACGCCGTACTCGAACGCGTCGAGCAGATGGCCGAACCGCTCGCGTATCGATTCACGCGAATGCCCGAGGATCTCGAAGACCCTTTCCTGCAGCGCACGATCATGAATGCGGATGCTGCCGCCGCCCAGCTCGTAGCCGTTGCAGACGATGTCGTACGCGTGAGCCTTGACGTCGTACGGACGCTGATCGATGAACTTCAGATCCTCCTCCATAGGCGACGTGAAGGGGTGGTGACCGTAGGTCAGCTTGCCCTCGTCGTCCTCCTCGAAGAGGTACATCGGATAGATCCACAGAAAGTGCCACTCGCCTTCACGGACGAGCTTTCGGCTGCGCGCGACCTGCTGGCGGACCAGGCCCATGACCTTCTCAGCCCGGCGCCGCCGATCCGCCACCATCAGAACGAGATCCTCGGGCCCGGCCCCTGTCGCCGCCCTGATGCCGGACAGCTCTGATTCGGACAGGAACTTGTCAAGCGGGCCTGGCGACCAGGCAAGGCCTTTGGCACCCGCTCCCCGCGCGAGCTGTGCGAGCTCGTCGAGCTCGCGCCGGTGCATGTCCTTGCCTCCGGGCACGGCAAGACCACGCACGACACCGCCCTCCGCCAGGGCCCCGCTGAACACCTTGGCCTGGGTGCCCGCCAGCAGCTCGCCGAGATCGGCGATCTCGAGCTCGTAGCGAAGGTCCGGCTTGTCGGTGCCATATCGCAGCAGCGCGTCCTTCATGTCGAGGCGCGTGAACGGCGTGACCAGGTCGACGTCGAGGATCTCCTTCCAGATCCGCGACCACAAACCCTCGATGAGCGTGAACACGTCTTCCTCGTCGCAGAAGGACATCTCGAGGTCCAGCTGCGTGAACTCGAGCGCACGGTCCGCGCGCAGGTCCTCGTCGCGAAGGCACCGGGCGATCTGGTAATAGCGGCCAAGGCCGCTGACCATCAGGAGCTGTTTCA
>JBGPOC010000217.1:0-4400 GCA_041487825.1 Candidatus Dormibacteraceae bacterium
CATCGTCGTCATCGAATGGCTGGCCTTCCATCGTGGGCTTTGAGCTGACCCGGCCCCTATTCCTGGGGGCCGGTCTCCTGGCGCTGGTGGCAATCGTGGCGATCTGGGTGCGGCTCAAGCCGCCACTGGCACGGCGCCGCGCGCAGGCGTCGCTTGGCCTCCGGGTCCTCATCGTCGTCCTGCTCACGGGAGCCCTGGCGGGGTTCCAGCTGCAGACCACTCCCTCGTCGCAATCCCTGATCGTCGTGGCCGACCTGTCGGCGAGCGTGCAAAGCGCACAGGACACAGAGCTCGCGACCGTGCAACGCATCCTCGCCTTGCGCCAGGGCGACAACCGCGCCGGCGTGGTGAGCTTTGGACGCGATCCCCTGGTCGAGCTGAACGTGACCACCGATCCACAGCTCAGCGGGCTCCAAAGCCAGCCGAATCCCCATTACACAGACATCGCTTCAGCGCTTCAGCTCGCCGGGTCGATCCTGCCGGGCGACACGCGCCGGCATGTCGTGCTCGTAAGCGACGGCAGGGGAAACCTCGGTGACGCGATCGGCGAGGCGCGACTGCTTCAGGCTGAGGGGGTGCGCGTGGACGCGGTGGCGATCAACGTGCCCACCGGCGCTGAGGTGTTGATCGACCGTGTCGACGCTCCGCCCTCGCTGGCCGTGGGACAGCGGGCAGACATAACCGCGGTCATTGCGAGCAACGTGGACACCGCGGCGACAGTTCGCTGGTACCTCGATCACACGCTGATCAACACGGTTCGGCTCCAGTTGCACGCGGGCGACACCACGGTGACGCAAACCGTCCAGCCCACGCAGACCGGATTTCACTCGGTGCGGGCGGTGATCGACCCGATCGTTGACTCATATGCGGAGAACAATGTCGGCGAGGCCTTGATCCAGGTCGTCGGACCGCCTCGCGTTCTTCTGGTGGAGGATCCTCCAGGCAGCGCGGCGAGCCTTGAATCCGCTCTGCATTCGGCCGGCATCCTCACGGCCACCGTGGCGCCGTCGCAGCTGCCTCGCTCGGCGGCCGACCTGGCGGCCTACTCCGGGGTCGTGCTCGTCAACGTGCCGGCTTCAAGCCTTCGGCAGGAAGGCATGTCGCTGCTGCAGGCAGCGACGCGGGACCTGGGGATCGGCCTCGTCGTCATCGGCGGCTCCGACAGCTACGGCCCCGGCGGTTACGCGGGCACGCCGATGGAGACGGCGCTTCCAGTGCAGATCCTGTTGCCCAAGAACACACAGAAGCCGCCGGTCGCGGTGATGTTGGTGCTGGAGAGCAGCGAGAGCCAGCAGGGCGATCAGGTCGTCCGTGGCGCCGCCGAGGCCGTGATCGACCAGCTGACACCGCGCGACAGGGTCGGCGTTACGAACGGACTGAACGGAACCGTTGTGGTTCCGCTGACCACCCTCAGTGACAAGGCCAAGGTCAAGCAGCAGATCGAGGCCATGAACCTTGGCGATCCGCCCTCCTACGGACCCGACCTTACTGCGGCCGACGAGCAGCTGCGCAATACGACGGCGGCGCTCAAGCACATCATCTTGCTGGGCGACGGCGACGCCAGATTTGCCGATTACCGGACTCTCGTCGAGTCCATCCACGGACACGGCATCACGGTCTCAACGGTGGCCATCGGCTCCGACACCAATGGCGCGGGCCTGATGCAGGCGATCGCAGGCTGGGGTCACGGGCGCTTCTACCGGAGCGCCAGCATCCAGGACGTGCCGCAGATCTTCCTGAAGGAGACCCAGGAGGCGCTCAAGCCGTGGGTGGTCGAAGGCGTCATCACTCCGCGGTTGTCGTCCTTGGCCGAAGTATTGCCAGGTGTGCCGCTTGACTCGTTCCCGGCGATTACGGGCTACGTCGCGACGACGCCGCGCGCCGCCGCGGATGTGGTGTTGAAGAGCCCACAGGGCGATCCATTGCTCGCGACCTGGCAATACGGACTGGGCCGTGTGGTCGCCTGGACGAGCGACGCCCAGGGGCGGTGGACCGCTGCGCTGCTGAGCTGGCCGTCGGCCAATCGCTTCTTCGGGGACCTGGTCCGGTACAGCCTGCCGCAGGCGGGCGATGCTGCCCTCCAGGTCGAAGCACAGGTCCAGGGCGATCATACGCACCTGCTCGTCACGTCTCCATCCGCGTCGGGGTCGGCGATCAGCGTGAGCGCAGTCGCGCCAGACCTCTCGAACGTTGACCTTGCGCTGTCCTCGACCGGTCCAGGGCGGTTCGAAGGCAACCTTCCGACCGACCAGGTCGGAAGCTATCTGCTGCACGTCACGGACTCGATCGGGGGTGTCGTCAAGCACACGAACACGATCGGTCTCGTCGTCCCATACTCCCCGGAGTACCGCAACCTGGGTACTGACAACGCGAGCTTGAGCGCGATCGCCCGAGCCGGCGGGGGCGCGCTCCTCATCGACTTGTCGTCGGTGTTCAATGAGGCGGTCCCGCCGGTCCGTGCGGCTCAACCCATCGGCGAGCTTTTGCTGGTCCTGGCCATCCTGCTGTTTCCGATCGACATCGCGTTGAGGCGGTTGGTGCTCAGTGGCGAAGACCTGCCGGCGTGGCGTGCGGCCCTGGAGCGCGAGAAGCCGGCCGCGCTGCCCGCCGAGGCGACGGTAACGCGATTGCGGGAGCGCGTGTCCGGCGCGCGGGCGACGCGAGGTCCCAAACCGCCACCTCCGTGACCCTGAACCCGTGTAGCGGGCTTCAAGTCGCAGCCCCTGGCTGTATCCATTGCAGTGCCACGACGAACCCGCTGAGCAAACAAACCGGATTCTCAACTCGGTTTTTGGCTCCGGAGCAGGGATTCGAACCCTGAACCTTGCGGTTAACAGATGGCTGTATCACGTTCAGAAATGGGGGTCTAGATTCACTGAGTGCCGCTGAGTACCGCCAATTTGCGCCATTTGACGCCGCCGTTGCTGTACGAACGATGTGGACAACCATAGACGGCAATAGCTGCCCCTACTGAAAGACCGTTCATCGATCCACCCGAGCGTGGGACATGGAGGCCTGTGGGGAGTCGGCCAGACGTACTGGGTTCGCCAGCTCCATGAACTCGATTCATCGTTCGGCGGCGGGCAGCACGAGGGTGAAAACACTTCCCCGGCCGCTCTGACTCGTGACCTCGATCGTACCGCTCATTTGGATCGCCAGTTCGCGGCTCAGGGTCAGGCCGAGACCCGTGCCCGGCCTGTCTGTGGCGGCGGTGGAGTGGAGCTGCACGAACTCCTCGAAGATGCGTGCCTGCTCGTCCTTCGCGATGCCGATGCCAGTGTCACGAACCGAGATCCGCACAGTCTCACCCCTGCGCCGCGCCGTCACCGTCACGGCGCCGCGAACCGTGAACTTGATCGCGTTAGACAGCAGGTTCAGCATGATTTGATTGAGTCGCCGGCGGTCTGCTCGGACCACCATGACCTCGGACGCCGTGATGCGCAGCGCCAAGTTCTTTGACCGGGCCAGCGGCCGGACGGTTTCAATCGCATCAATTAGCACCGGTCGTAGGGGCACGGGCTCGCTCGCAACATCCAGGTGTCCCGTCCTCGCTTTGGCGAGGTCGAGCTGGTCGTTGATGAGAGCCAGCAACTGGTCGCCGCTGCGCCGCATCGTGGCCAGATAGTGCTGCTGGACTTCGTTCAACGGCCCAGTTTTGGGCAAACCGAGCAGATCCGTGAACCCGAGGATCGCGCTGAGCGGATTCCTCAGCTCGTGGGTGACCATCGAGAGGAATCGAGATTTCGCCTCGAGTTCGCGGCTCGCGATATCGATCTCCCGGCGTTCGGTGATGTCGACCATGACTACGATCACCTCGGCGATGGCGCCGTCACTGCCGCGGATGGGATTGGCGCTGATCTGGAAGAAGCGGTCGAACCTCTTCACGTGCGCCTCGGCCGAGAAAGCCTCGCCGTCCAGGCTGCGCCGGAGCGCTTCCACGATGTCCAGCTCGTCCCCGTATAGCTCCAGAAGCGGACGGCCAACCAGATCTGCGTCTTTGATCCCAAGGGCGTCGAGCAACTTACCCTGCGCGAACTTGATGACACCTGCGCCATCCACCGCCATAAGGACGACGGGCGCGTCATTGACCACTGCCGCCATACGGTCTGCACTGCGGCGAGCGCTCTCCTCAGCGATCTTGCGATTGGTCACGTCGAGGGCGGTGGCCTCGTAGTGAAGGACACTGCCGTCCGCATGCGAAACCGGCCGTGCCGACGCGGCGACCCAAACCAGTTTTCCGGATGCGTGACGAAACTGGATTTCAAAGCCCTGTGCAGTGCCGCGATCGGCCCTGCTCAGGAAGTCGGCGCAGATCGATGGTTCCACAAACATCTGGGTCGAGATATCGGCGATCCGCTCGAGCGCTTCACCAGGCGAGGGGTATCCCAACATCTGCGCCA
>JBGPOC010000218.1:0-4361 GCA_041487825.1 Candidatus Dormibacteraceae bacterium
CTTTGCCGGTGACGGAATCGAATCCTGACGGTTCGCTCAGGATGATTTCACGAGTCCGCGCTCCAGCCACCACCGCCGCGGCCAGCGGATGCTCCGACGAGCGCTCGGCCGAAGCTGCCAGCCGCAGGAGCTCGTTCTCACCGACCTCACCCAAGGCAACCACGTCCGTCAGCGCCGGTTCGCCGCGCGTGATGGTCCCGGTCTTGTCGAGGACGATCGTGTCCAGCTTGTGTGCCGTCTCCAGGGCCTCAGCGGAGCGGATCAGGATGCCCTGCTCGGCTCCCTTGCCGGTGCTGACCATCACCGAGAGGGGAGTCGCCAGGCCGAGCGCGCAGGGGCAGGCGATGATGAGCACCGCCACCGCGCTCACCATGGCGGAGGTGAACGCAGGCTGGGGACCGAACACGAACCATGCGACGAAGGTCCAGATCGCGATTCCGACGACCGCCGGGACGAAGTAGCTCGACACGGTGTCCGCCAGGCGCTGGATCGGCGCCTTCGAGCCCTGCGCCTGCTGGACCAGCTTGATGATCTGGGCCAGCATGGTGTCGCGGCCGACCCTGGTGGCTCGGAAGCGGAATGCGCCGGTTCGGTTGATCGTGGCCCCGATCACGGTGTCGCCGGACCGTTTCGTAGCGGGGATCGGCTCGCCGGTGACCATCGACTCGTCGACCGACGACTCGCCCTGGACGACTTCGCCGTCGACCGGTATCTTCTCGCCCGGGCGGACGATCACGACGTCGCCCGCGACCACGGCCTCTACAGGGATGTCGGTCTCGGTGCCCCCGCGGACGACGCGAGCCGTGCGCGCCTGGAGCCCGATCAGCTTTCGGATTGCTTCTCCGGTGCCGGCCTTGGCGCGGGCCTCGAAGAGGCGGCCGAGAAGAATGAGGGTGATGATCACGCCGACCGCCTCGAAGTACACGTCGCGCAGCCCGGCGGGCAGGATGTCTGGAGCTGCCGTGACGACGAGGCTGTAACCGAACGCCGCCGAGCTGCCCAGTGTGATCAGTGCGTTCATCTCGGCCTGCCGGTGGGCGAGGCTGAGCCAGCCCGTGCGGTGGATTGGCCAGCCCGAGTAGAACATGACGGGGACGATCAGAGCGAGCTGCACCCAGTGGTTGGCCAGGATCCCGACCGGGAGAAAGCCACCTGCCATGACCGCCAGGAGCACCGGGGCCGTGAGCAGCGCACCGACCGCTACCCGACGGCTCAGGTCCCTGATCTCCGCCTTGCGCTCGGCCATCTCGTGGTCGTCGGCCGGCTGCTTTTCCCGGCCGGCCGGCTCGGCGACCGCGGGCTCCATTTCGATTGCGACCGGGGAAGGCGCAGCATGGCCGTTGGCTTGAGGCTCGACGATCAACCGGCCGTGGACCATGTTCATGCCACAGGCGAAGCCGAACTCCCCCGCGCGGTCCGGCGTGAACACAACGCTGGTCTGCGCGTACGCGGGCAGGGACACGTTCAGCGCGAAGTCGGGCAGGACCACCCGTGAGGTGCACTCGCCGCTTTCCTGGCGGTCGAAGACGATCCGAAGCGGAACGCCCTGGCGGACCCGCAGGAGGTCAGGTGAGTAGCCGCCTTTGACGGTCACCGTGACCTCCTGGACGTTCCCGACCAGGTCCGCCGTCTGAGCCTTCTTAGGACCGAAGAAGAACCAGCCCAGAAGAGCGGTGAGGGCCAGCCCACCGGCGACGACCGCGATGTCGGTCGGGTTCAAGCCCTCAACGCCCTTTGACGAGGCGCTCGACCGCCTCGTTGAGCTCACGAACTTTCAAAGAGCCGTCGCCCGCCTGGATTGCCTCCACGACGCAGTGCTCGGTGTGGTCCTGGAGCAGAAGCAGGGCGACCGCGTCAAGGGCGGCCTTCACAGCACCGACCTGGGTCAGCACGTCGATGCAGTAGCGGTCTTCTTCGACCATCTTCTGGACGCCCCGGACCTGGCCTTCGATCCGCTTGAGGCGGCCCTCGATCTGAGCCTTGTGCGACTCGTAGCCTGGCATCACCTTAGAATACCCCATGGGGGTATTGGTTGTTCACCTCACGCGCCGAGATCTCTCGCCTGGACGAAGCTGCCGTGCCACGTGTGGTACCAAACCTGGCCGGAGCTGCCGTTCACGGACAGCATCCCCACGAGCGTGCCTCCCCTCTCGAAGTCGACCGTGTAGTAGCCGTAGAAGGGGTCAGGCGACTTCGCGCTCGTCCCGGCCTGATTGGTGTCGAGCCACTGCTGCGCGATGCCCTGAGCCTGTTGCGCGGTCAGCGTCACCAACCCCGAGCCGCTAAAACCAGACCTGCCCATCATGCCTCCACCCATAACCGGGTACTTGGCGTTCCACATCATGTCCGGCCCCGGCTCCCTGATCACGTTTCCGGACGAGCGGTCGATCAGGATCTCAAAGGCTCCCATGCCGCTCGCCCTCTCACGGATGGAGGCGTAATAGTTGTTGCTGAACTCGATGACCTCGTCGGCTGCCAGGTCTCCGTTGGGATACGACGCCGCCACGTCCTGGGCGATCTTGACCGCCGAATCCATCCCGATATCGCGGCCGCCGCCGTTGAACACGGTCCCCATCATTCCGCCGCGCGTACCCATCGACCAGCCACTCATCCAACCGCTCGCCACACCGGCAACGCCGAGCAGCAACGACGCCGCGACGGCCCCCACCCCGATGATCAGCAGGCCACGTGCGCGCATGACCGCTAGCCCTGGAGCGCCTTGCGCATCTTCTCGAACTCATCCTGTGTGATCTCGCCACTGGCCAGCCGCCGGCGGAGGATATCGATGGCTGGGTCGTTGCTCTTCGTCCCGGTGAAAGAGCGGATCACAAACGCGGCGAGGACGAAGATGCCGCCCCAGAACAGGATCATCATGGCCGCCATCCAGAGCCAGTTCCATCCGTCGTAGTAGCCCCACATCATTTGCGTTCAACCTCCTTCTGGTCGTGGAACGAGCGTAGGAGGAGGCTCTCGGGATGCCGAGTGCCGTGCGGCCCTTCCATGTCGGGACCAACGGACCCCATGCGGGTATCCCGTAAAAGCTGACGGCGGTTGACCGACCGGCCGCTCTTCGGCGAAGCGTCGAGTGATGGTGCCGGCGGAGGGATTCGAACCCTGGACCATCGGTTTAAAAGTCCGTCCCGACCTCCGCAGCACGCCTCCCTAGGGCTCCCACCGTATTCGCTTCTCCACCTCGCGCCTCCTCGAGGCTCCTACGACCGCCCCGGCTTGGCTATACAAATTGGCTATACGACCGTTGGCTTTGCGCGATCCCTGGTTTCGCGATGCGGACTGGGAGCGCAAACGGCGACGCACTCCGCCCACCCCCAGACCGCAAGCGATTGATGCCAACGTCTCCAACTCGACATAACAGGCGGTCGTCCTGAGTTCGGGCGCCTCATCCGCATGGGTCCAATGGGATCATTCGCGCGACCTGTTCTCAATCCGCGCAGAGATCAGTGCGGTCGAGTGGTGTGACCGGCTGGCGTTTGCAGCCCGCACTGGAGCCCAAATTGGCCCGGCGCTGTGAAGGAGCTGTGTAGGAGTTCAGCGACCCGGCCGAGGGCTGGCGATCGCTACAGGGAGCCCTGCCGGGCTCTACACCTCATGGAGATGGAGCCGCCGGAAGAGTCCCATCTTGACGCTGTCCATCGCGAGCGCGTAGATGGCCACAGCCACCAGCAGCACGAGCGGGATCAGCGGGCCCACCGGAGCCATGAGCCAGCCCGCGGACGCGAGCAGGATGACGATGCCGATATCGATAGTGGAGACCGCCAACAGCGGCAGGCTGGGCCGTGACGACCAGAGCCGGCGCGGCTCGCGGACCAAGTAGATGGTTGCCTGGCTGCTGAAGACCAGGGTAAGGAAGGTCAGCGTTTGCAGGCGGGCAGCATCGAACCGGAGCCAGTGCAGGCCCAACCAGAACACGCCCAGCGTCCCGATCAAGAAGGGGATCGCGATTCCCAGAGCGCCAAGCAGAAGCTGGCTTACCCGCCAGCGATTGGGCCGCTGCGAGGAAGTCACGCTGTCGGTCGTGATCGCCATCGCCGCGAAATCGTTGGTGAAGAGAAGCAGCACCATCAGCAGCGGGGTGAGGGCGAAACGCCCAGTGGTCAGCAGAATGATGCTGAGAAAGATTGGGATCTCCATCTTCTTGACACTGGCGTTTAGGGCGTAGGTGAGCATTCGCTGATAGATCCGACGGCTACTCTCGATCGCGGAGACCAGGCCACCGAGGCCAGCCCCGGTGAGGACCAGACTGGCCGCCGACTTGGCGACATCGGCGGCGTTGGCGACCGCAACCCCGACCTCCGCCTGGCGCAGAGCGGGGGCATCGTTAACACCATCCCCGGTCATACCGA
>JBGPOC010000219.1:0-4353 GCA_041487825.1 Candidatus Dormibacteraceae bacterium
CGCCGCGGCATCATCGACCTCGACCAGCGGGTACGGGGACGGTCTCATGCTTGGGCAGGCACTACCTGCTAACGCCCCTCGCCCCTACCCTCTCCCCGGAGGGGAGAGGGCATCTGTTACTCGTAGCGGAGGGCCTTGACGGGGTCCTGGAGCGCGGCCCTGGCGGCGGGCAGCAGGCCGCTGACCGTGCTCAGGAGCACGGCTAGGACCAGTGCCGTCACGACGACCCACGCGTCAGGCCTGAAGACGTCGACTCCGCCCGCGGTCACGGCCTGCGTGAAGCGATCAACAGCCGCGTTGGCGAGGCGGGCCAAGCCGACTGCGGCCAGGGTTCCGATGAGCCCGCCGGCCACGCCGATCACCGCGGCCTCGGCGACAAAGAGAAGAAGCACGTCGCGAGATCGCGCGCCCAATGCCTTGAGGACTCCGATCTCCTTCGTCCTTTCGAGCACCGTCGTGTACATCGTGTTCGCGATCCCGAGGCATGCCAGCAGGAGCGCTACGATGGCCAGCCCCAGCAGAGCCAGGCGCAGCCTTCCCAGCAGATCTTCGAAGCCACGGAACTGGTCGCCGAAGGTCTGGGCCTGGAAGCCCAGCGACACGGCGCGATCGCGCAGGGCGTTGACAGCGCCGCCGGAGTCGGCGAGCAGCATGATGTTGGAGAACTCACCGCCCTTCCAGTGGTTCGCCTGCGCGAGCTGATTCCAGTAAGCGCCGGAGAGGGCGTACGGCACGAGGCCGCCGGGAGCGGCGCCCGGCATGAAGCGGCTGGAGACCACGCCGACCACCGTCAGCTGCAGCGGCACGGGATGGACGGCGGGGTTGCGGGCCGCGCCCGGCAACGCGAGGACCCCGTACTGCGCGTTGAACTGGACAGGCGTGCCCAGGGCCGCGGTCGGGGTCAGGAACCCCAGCACGACAAGCTCGCTGTCTGTGAGCAGGACCTCCGGCACGGAATCGGTGGTTGGCAGCCGGCCGGCCTCCAGCGACAGGCCCGGGATGGGCTGGCTGCGTGGAGGCATCGAAACCAGCGAGCCCACCTGCGGCTGGGCTCCGGCGGCGCCGGTGCCGAACGTGCCGCTCATCGCGACCTGGCCCCAGGCGGCGCGCACATGCCCCAGCCCGCCCAGGGTCGCGAGGGTGCCGGCGTCGAACGCCCCCGAGCCCGCGTTTGCGCTCGGGTAAACGGCGACCTGGTGAAGCTGGCTCTTGGCCAGCGCCGGTGAGCCAAGCGCGCTCTGCAGCCCCCCGGCCAGGGCCACGATCAAGCTCATCGCCGCGATGCCGATCGCGACGCCGGCGGTCGTGAGCGCAGTTCTCAGCGGCCGGCGGCCGGCACTGCCGACGCCGACCTTCATGGTGTCGCGCCAGTGGAGGCGCGCGGGCGGCGTCACCGGGTCCTGCTTGCGAACCGTCTGTTTGCCTTGGTCGAGCTCAATGGCCCGGCCGTCGATCATCCGGACGACACGGGTGGCGTGACGGGCGACCTCGTGGTCGTGCGTCACCAGAACCACCGTCGCGCCGCGACGATTCAGGTCCGCCAGCAACTTCAGGATCACCTCGCCGGCGGCGGAGTCGAGGCTGCCCGTGGGCTCGTCCGCGAGGATCAGTCCGGGCCGGTTGGCGAGCGCGCGCGCAACCGCCACCTTCTGCTGCTCACCACCCGAAAGGCGGCTGGCGCGTGTCCGCGCCCGGCCTTCGAGTCCGACCAGCTCGAGCAGGTGGTGAGCTCTACGGCGCCGCTCTTCGAGCTCGACTCCCGCCAGCGTCAGTGGGAGCGCAACGTTGTCCTCCACCGACATCGAGGGCACGAGGTTGAACGATTGGAAGATCGTGCTCACGCGCTGCAGCCGGTAATCCGCGAGGTCGCTGTCGGACAGCTCACCCAGCGGAAGGCCGGCAGCGTATACATGGCCGGAGGTCGGACGGTCGAGGCCCCCCATCATCGAAAGAAGAGTCGTCTTGCCACAGCCGGATGGGCCGACCACGGACACGAACTCGCACGGGCCGATCTCGATCGACACATCCCTCAGCGCGGTCACGTGCATCTCGTCGTCGCCGCCGAATTCACGCGACACGGAGTCGAGCCGAAGCCCGACCGCCTGCCCGATGGCGTCTGCAAATTTGTCGTCCACCGGCGCGGTCGCCGCAACCAGGATCGCCTGGGCCACGGGCGGGGCGGCCGGCTCCGGGACCGCCATCTCCTTCACCTTTCGACGGTAGACCCGCCGGCGCTCGGTCCTCTTAGGGACCATCACCGCCACAGGGGCCGCTTCCGGCGGGGCCTCCGTCGCGACGAGCTCGGTGTCGGGTGTGGGCGGCGCTAGGTCCGTCAGTCCTTCCGAAGCCGCGGCCCGACGCCTGGCGCGTCGCCGCCGGCCTCCGGTGTTACCCGGATCAGCGCCCCTCCGATCAACTGCCGTGGCCAACCCACCCCAGAGTCTAAGTGTTCACCTGGGCGTCGGTTCTGGGCTCGGCGACCTGGTCGGCGAGCCAGCGCAGGTAAGTGGGAAGGCCGCCCCCGATCGCGACCTGCAGAATCTCCGGGACCTCGTCGGAATGATTGGCGCGGACGTACGCCTGGACCGCCTGGGCGCGCGATTCGACGGTCTTGACCAGCAGCAGCGACTCGTGCTCGCGCCTCATCTGGCCGTCCTCGTGATAGAAGGAATGGACCATCGGGATGACCGAGCAACGTGCCGCAAGGTGCGTTTCCACAAGGCCCTCACCCAGGCGCTCGGCGTCATTGCGGCCGCCTGCCGTGACCATGATCAGGACTGGGCGGTCCGTGCGCCGATCCTTCAACCGCTCAATTCTCCGCCCTCCGCGGCCGGTCGAGCCAAACGGTCCCGCTCAGGAGCGCGATGGCGCCGAGGAGCAGGCCCCCGATGACATCTGATTCCCAATGCACGTCCAGGTAGAGACGGTCGAAGGCCTCGACGAGGATCAGCACCACCGCAACCGGAATCGCCAGCCTTCGCGCGAGCGGCCAAGGGGCAAGCCGTCTGACCACGAATGCGATGAGCCCGTACGCGATGACGGTGCGGACCATGTGCCCGCTTGGAAAACTGTTCAGGTTGCCCCCGCCGGTGAGGAGGTCCGTGATGCTCGGTCCATCTCGGTGCGCAGTGGCGCGAGGCGGTCCGGGATGGTAGAGGGCCACCTTGTAGAGAGCCTCGAGCACGACGCCTCCGGCGAATGCGAGCACGACCAATGCATCGCCGAATCCACCACGCAGCAGGAAAACCAGCAACCCGATCATGAGGATGGACGTGACCTCTACGCCTCCGAGCTCCGCGATGAGCTGGAACAGCGGGTGCAGCGGCTCGCTCCATGCCGTCGACATCAGCAGCAGCACCTCGTGGTCAAGGGTGCCGAACCACCCGGCGCCCACCAGCAGCGTCAGGACGACGAACGCCACGACCAGGAAGACGAGGGTGACCAGCCTGGCGGTTAGTGCTGGCAATGCCGGCAGAAGACAGAGCTGCGGCCCGCGATGCGGACCAGGGACAGGGGACGGCCGCAGGTGAAGCACGGCTCGCCGGCCCGGCCGTAGACGAGCAGCTTTTCCTGCTGCCCACCGAACTCTCCCCATGCGTCGCGGTAGGTGTCGACGGAGCTGCCGCGATTCGCTATCGCGACCAGGAGCGATTCCCTCAACGATTCGTGCAGGCGCCGAACCGATTTCTTGCTGAGGCTGCCCGCGATGCGGTCGGGACGCAGGCGGGCGCGGTGCAGCGACTCGTCGGCGTAGATGTTGCCGACGCCGGCGATGGTCGACTGGTCGAGAAGAACCGCCTTCAGCGGCGCCCTGCGCCAGCGAAGGCGCTGGTACATGTCGTCGGCGCCGAACTCGGGATCGATGGGTTCGGGCCCGAGCAATGGCATTGCCCTCGCGGCGAGCAGTGCCGATTCCGTGCCCAGCAGAAGGCGCCCGAAACGGCGCGGGTCCCGGTAGCGGAGCTGCCGTCCATCGTCGAGATCGAAAACGGCATGCGTGTGGTCGGCGAGGGGCGTCGACGCCGCCACGAGTCGCAGCTGCCCGCTCATGCCGAGGTGCACGACTAGCAACAGGTCGTCCATCAGCCGGACCAGGATGTACTTCCCCCGCCGCCCGAGGCCACTGACCCGCTGGCCGACGACCGAGTCGATGAAGACCTCCGGCTCAGGGTGGCGGACGATCGTCGGGAACCCCAGCTCACACCGCACGATGGTGCGCCCGACCAGGTGGGGTCGGAGGTCGGAGACGATCGTCTCCACCTCGGGCAGCTCAGGCACGTCCGCCAGTCAACCGCACCCCCGGTGTGTCCCACAGATCGCTCCGTGTCCCACAGATGTCGCAGCCCCTGGCGA
>JBGPOC010000220.1:0-4339 GCA_041487825.1 Candidatus Dormibacteraceae bacterium
ACCCTGCTCACCGGCCTTGGAGTCTTCGGCGGCACGCAGGCCATATGGAGCCGCCGGGCGCGCCCAGCCACGCAGCCTGCCTGGACCGCGTCGAGCGCCGGAACCAGCGCCCCCGCCTCCCCGACGTTCGCGATCGCGCGCAAGGACTGGCTCGGCTTTCGGCGTGACATCAGGCGCCTCAGCCGGCTCCTGCCGGCGCTGCTGTTTCCGATCGGCTACATCTTCGCCGTGAGCCGCCCCACGCGCAGTCTGAGCGGGTTCTGGACCGAGGTGTTCCTGGTCGGCTTCATGTCCATGTTCATGTCCACGACGCTTGCGACGCCATCCATCCCCAGCGAGCGGCGGGGGTTCCAGCTGCTTCGCATGGCGCCCCTGACCATGTCGCAGGTCCTGCGCGCCAAGGTCATCCTTACCCTGCCGCCCGTGCTCGTGATGACCTTCGTGTTCAGCGTGGTCGTGGCCATCGTGAGCGGCAACGGCGGGGATCGCCTGGTCGAGCTGGGCTTCCTTGTCATCTGGCTCGGCTGCGGCTTCGTATCGATCGGGGTCGCCGCAGGCGGCATCGACCCGCGCTTCGACGCGCTGGACGACCGGCGCGCCGTGGGCCTGGTGGGAACGCTGGCGGGCCTCGGCGGCTCGATCGGCTTCGGCCTCCTCAGCGTGGGCGCGTTCGCGCTCCTGGTATTCGGGGCGGATGCCGCCGCAGGCACGGCAAACCTGGGGCCCATTCCTTCCACGCCGGCGGTGGGCGCGCTGATGTGGGCGGGCGCGATCGTGCTTGCTGCAGGGTCCGTCGCCATCGTCGCGCTGCTCTTCTGGATCGCAGGCTCGAGGCTGCGCGCGTTCGAAACGGCGATCAGCAACACGTAGGCAATCGATATGGGCGATCTTCTCTGAGCCCCTCACCCCTAGCCCTCCCCCCGGCGGGGGGAGGGAAATCAGGTTCGGACCTGACCTATCAGAAGGGGTCTTCGACGAGCTCCACGTCGAACCCGCCGTCAATCCTCACCGTCAGGCCGACGACCGCGAAGCGAATGGGGCCCCGCCAGCGCGCGAGCGCGCGGTACTCCGCGGCGGCCGCGACCAGGGCTCGCCGCTTGCGCGGACCGACCGCTTCCAGAGGCGTCCCGAATCTTTCATCGGTTCGGGTCTTGACTTCCACGATCACGAGCTCCGAGCCACGGCTGCAGACCAGGTCCAGCTCGCCACGCCTGGCCCTGAAACCGGTTCCGACCACCTCGTAGCCCCGGCGCCTCAGGAGGTCAGCCGCCGCCCTCTCACCGGCGCGGCCGAGCTCTAGCCGGGGACTTGCTTTCACCCCACTGCCCTCGGCCCCGAAAGGGTGTCCAGCTGAACGCCCCTCACCCCAGCCCTCTCCCCTTACGGGGAGAGGGAGATTGGGTTCGGACTTGTTCTGAACGGCGCCCATGAGGTGCGGTGTATCGGGCTGGGCCCGAGACGGCGGATGGCGGCCCGGTGTGCGGGCGTGGCGTAGCCCTTGTGGCCGGCGAAGCCGTAGCCCGGATAGAGCCGGTCGTACTCGATCATGGCGCGATCCCGCGCCACCTTGGCGACGATGCTGGCAGCCATGATCGAGGCGCAGATCCGGTCGCCCTTCACGACCGCCATCTGGGCCACGTGCGCGTCCGGCACGTCCCACGCATCGACGAGCAGATATTCGGCGGGAATCCCGAGTCCGGCCACGGCGCCGGCGGTGGCAAGGTGCCGAGCGCGCAGGAGCCCAAGGCTGTCCACCTGTGCGTGATCGACCGCGCAAACCGAAACCGCCAGTGCGCGCCGCCGGATCAACCTGTCCAAGCGCTCGCGCTGCTCGGCGTTGAGGAGCTTGGAGTCATCCAGGCCGGCGATGCGGACACCGATCGGGAGCACGACGGCGCCGCCGACCACCGGCCCCGCGAGCGGACCCATGCCGACCTCGTCAACGCCCGCGACCACGTGATAGCCCATGGCGCTGGCCATGCGCTCGTACCGCCACAGCATCGGACGGCTCACGACGAGCTCACCATGCGCCGAGATTACCGAGCGACACGCGGCGATGCCATGTCCTTAACAAGGCAGCCACGCCCCAGGACTAATCCTCGGTGTCTTCCTCAGGCTCTACCGGAGCCGCTGCCGACGCCGCCACCGCGCTCCTGCGCTCGCGGATTCGCGCCTCCTTACCGACCTTACCGCGCAGGTAGTAGAGGCGGCCCTGGCGGATGTCGCCGTGGCGGAGGACGTCGATCCTGTCGATGCGCGGCGAGTGGATCATGAAGGTACGCTCGACGCCGACCCCGTGGGTCACGCGGCGTACGGTGAAGTTCTGGCGCAGCCCGCCTCCGGTGACCCTGATCACCGTTCCCTCGAACACCTGGATGCGCTCACGGGTGCCCTCGACGACCTTGGCGTGCACCTTCACAGTGTCGCCTGCCCGCAGGGCGGGCACCTTCTCCTTCTGCTGCTCCTTTTCGAGCTGCTGGATCACGTTCATGTCTTCTTCAACTCCTTGATGTGTGAAACATGTCTTGCTGCTGCTTGCTGGCGGCGCCACTGGCGGATGCGCGCGTGGTCGCCGGAGAGGAGCACCTCGGGAACCCCCAGGCCTCGATACTCGGCCGGCCGCGTGAACTGCGGCCATCCCGCGGGCTCGCTCGAAAATGTGTCCTGTGTGAGGGATTCGGGATCGCCGACGACCCCGGGTACCAGGCGTGCGACGGCATCGACAAGGACCATCGCCGGGATCTCGCCCCCGCTCAGCACATAGTCGCCGATCGACACCTCGCGCGCGGCCAGGCCCGTGCGCACACGGTCGTCGATGCCTTCGTACCGGCCGCAGACGATGATGAGCCCGGGTTCGGCTGCGAGCTCGGCCGCGAGGCGCTGGTCGAGCGGCTCTCCCCACGGCTCCATGAGCACGATCGGCCCGGCATTGCTCGGTCGGATCGACTCCACCGCCTCGAACACGGGCTCAGGCTTGATCACCATTCCCGGCCCACCTCCGAAGGGCATGTCGTCGACCTGGCGATGACGGTCGTGGGTATGGTCGCGGAGGTCATGTGCATGCAGCTCGACCAGGCCACGCTCGATGGCGCGGCCCACGACGCCGTGCTCGAACACGGGGGCGAACATGCCGGGGAAAATCGTGATGACGTCGAATCGCACCCTCAGACGTCCTCCACCTGGACGAGCCAGTCGGCCACCACCACGCGGCCGGCTGCGAGGTCCACTTCGACCACGGCGTCCCGCGTCGCCGGGATGAGGTGTTCGACGATGCCTTCCCTGCTGACCCAGACATCGTTTGCTGGGCGCTCCAGCACCTCCGCGATCGTGCCGAGCTGCTTGCCCGAGCTCGTCAGCACGACGAGCCCGACCACCTGGTGATGATAGAAACGACCCTCCGCCAGCGGGCGGGCAGCCGCTTCGGGAACCTCCATGTACTTGCCGCGGAACAGGTCGGCCATGGTGCGGTTGTCGATCCCGCGCAGCTTCACGACCAGGCCAGGGTGGCCCTCACGGCTCCATTCGACCATCCGCTCGGCGCCGTCGATGAGAAAACTCGACCCAGCATCGAATCGATCGGTGAAGTCTGTCAAGGGCACAACCTTTACAGCACCGTCAAGCCCGTAGGCCCCGGCCACCTGCCCGACCCGGATCATTCTTCAGGGCCACCCGCTGAATGGCTGGCCCCGCGTGGCGCCGGGTGCGCAGGAACGGATGGGGTTGCCAGGTCCACGAATACGCGCTTTCGATCACGAAGCGACGCCACACGGACGAGCGTCCGCACGGCTTCGATGTTGCGGCCGGCCTTGCCGATGAATCTGCCGACGTCGCCGTCGGCGAGCTTCACCTTGATCGCGACCGTTCCTCCGCCCCGCTCGACAGCCTCCACGACCACGTCGTCAGGTTTTTCCGCGAGGGACTTCGCCACGTACTCCACCAGCGCGCGGTAGTCCACCGCCGGCCCCGGCGGACCCGATGGACCCTCACGCCGAAAGCCGCGGTTGTAAGCACCGCGGCCACCGTCACGCCGAGGCGGTCGACTTCCGCGTCTCTGCAAGTCGCTCAAGAATCCCCTCCCGCTTCAACAGGCTCCGCGCCGCCTCCGTGGGCTGCGCGCCCTGCTGGAGCCAGCGCACGACTTTGTCGCCGTCGATCTTGATCTGGACCGGGTCCGTCATCGGATCGTAGTACCCGAGGTGCTCGATGAACCGGCCGTCGCGCGGCGAGCGCGCGTCCGCCACAACGAGGCGGTAGAAGGGGTGCTTCTTGGCCCCCATCCGCCTCAACCTGATCTTTACCAACCTGGACCTCCTTGTCCAAACAGCCGGGCCACCCCGGC
>JBGPOC010000221.1:0-4317 GCA_041487825.1 Candidatus Dormibacteraceae bacterium
AGGCGGCCGTGCCAAACGCCGACGGCCTCGCCAACAGGATCGAGGGACGCTCGACCCACTCCGGCCGACAGGCGTCGCGGGTAACGCTGCCGGAGCGTGCTCCTCTAGGTGGCGACCCGAGCCTTATGACCGCCGCGAGGTCCCCACGCCGGCACAGGCTCACCCAGGTAACGGTTCACGGAAAATGCCACGACCGTAATCACTGCTACGCCAACAGGGATGTAAAGCAGAGCGTGGGGCCCGGTGATCAGGCCCAGCGCAACGATCAGGGTCGTCGCCCCTGCCGGAGGATGCGGCAGGCGGACGCCCGCAAGCAGAAATGAGGTTGATCCGACCGCCAACGCCGCGGCCAGGACTCTGGCCGGGCTGACACCGATCTGGATCACGCTTGGTGCCGACCACAAGCCAGTGAGTGCGAGGGCGCCGAGCCCGCAGCCGATACCCACGGCGTGACCGAGCAGTGTGTTCCGAGGCGACGAGTTGGCGGCCAGCGGCGTCTCGAAGAACAGGAAGACACTGGGGCCCAGCGAGGGGAAGAGGACGGGTTCGCGCGCTAGCGCTGCCACTGCTCCGGCGACAGCGATCGCGACCAGGCCCGCGCCCCCGGCATAGACTGCCTCCCCCCACGAGCCCCACCGGGTGGCGAGGCGATCGCGCACGCTCACCGGGCGGCGACGAGGGTTTGCGGCGCAGTTTGCTTGATCCGGGTCTTGAGCCAGTCGACGTGGATCGACGTCTGAGCCTCGCTTGTATGGACGACGGCCAGCAGCTCTCGGTCGCGCAGCGCCTGGGCCGCCTGGGCGATCACGGTCCAGCAGATCTCCGCCTCGGTGGCCATGAGATAAAGGTCGTGGAAGTCTCGGAGCAGAGCGAGGGACCCGGACCGGGCGCCGCCGAACAGGTCGGAATGGAGGCGGTCCGGCTCGTCTTCCGACGTGCTCTGCTTGTAACGCTCGACGAAGGGTTGGAGCGCTGTGACATGGCCCTCACACTGCGAGGCGAGGTGGTTGCACATGACCATCACGTCGGGCTCGTCGCGATGCTTCGTGCCCACCTCTCGGAACGCCTTGGCGAGCGCCCTTTCCGAGTGATCGATCAGTGAGATGTAGTGCCCGACGTTCACTCCGGATTCTCCTCGGCGGCGCCTGCAGCCCCGCCGCTGGTGTGGCTGGCGACCGGGCCGGCGGGCGCCGAGGCCGTGTTGGTCGGCGCGGGGGACTGCCGCCCGCCGCCCTTCTCGACCAGTTCGACCCGGACCGCGGCGAACTTGAAATAGGGCTGCTTCGAGACCGGGTCCCACTCGGTCAGGGTGAGCTCGTTGGCCGCCCTCGGCTTGCCGTCGAAATCGAAATATCCGTAGTGGAACGGGATGAACACGACGCCGGGCCTCACCCCGCTCACCCGAGCCTCCACCTGAACTGCGCCCCTTCGCGAGGACACCCTCACCAGGTCGCCCTCGGATATTCCCATCCGCTCAGCGTCGGCGGGTGAGATCTCCACCCACGCGGTCGGTGCCGCGCCATTCAGCTGGGGGCTGCGGGCCGTCTTGGTCCTGGTGTGGAAATGGAACACTGTGCGCCCGGTGGTCAGGAAGAGCGGAAAATCCGCGTCGGGCTCCTCCGGCGGTGGATGGTACTCGGCGGCCTTCAGGAATGCCCTGCCGGCAGGGGCCATCGCCCGGTAATCGGCCTCATCCACCACCGCGCCCGTCTCGAGGTCGTGACCCCAGGTTTCGGCCAGGTCGGGATCGGTGTTGAAATGCCCGTCCGTGTAGATGCGCTCAGTCCCTTCCGGCGAAGCGTCGGTGCAGGGCCACTGGATGCCTGAGCCGCCTCGCAGCTTGTCGTAGCTCATGGCGGAGTAATCGCAGATCCGGCCTTTGGAGCAATCCTTCCAGGCCTCGAACGTGGATTCCGGGTCGTGCCACTTGATGAGGGGTTGACCGTCCTTGTCTCGAAGGTCCATGCGCCGTGCGTAGTCGAGGAATATGTCGAGGTCGGAGCGCGCCTCACCAGGTGGCTCGACCGCCTTCTGCGCCAGGTGCATGGTGCGATCGACGTTGGTGAATGTGCCCGTCTTCTCGCCCCAGATGGCGGCCGGCAGCACCACGTCGGCCAGAGCAGCCGTCTCCGTCATGAAGGCGTCCTGGACGACGACGAAGAGATCGTCCTTGGCGAGGATCCGCCTGACGCGGGCGAGCTCCGGCAATGACACTGCGGGATTCGTCCCTGAGATCCAGAGGAAGCGGATCGAACCATGCTCGGCGTAACGCCAGATCTGCATGGAGTGGGTGGGGGGAGACCAGTGAGGGATCACCATCGGGTCCACGTTCCAGAGCCGGGCCAGCTCGCCGACGTGCTCCTTGTTGTCCCAGTTGCGAAAAGCCGGTAGGTCCCCGTTGGCGCCGCTCTCACGGGTGTTCTGAGCGGTGGGCTGGCCGTTCATCTGGAGGATCCCGCACCCGGGACGGCCTAGCATCCCGCGCAGCAGGTGGATGTTATTGACCTGCACCGTGGCCGCCGTCGCCTGGTTTGACTGGTAGAAACCCTGCAGGACGGTGCTGAAGAGCGCGCGCGCCTCGCCGATGATGCGAGCGGCGGCCCGTATATCGTCAGCCGGAACCAAGCAGATGGACGCCGCTCGCTCGGGCGTCCAGCCTTTGACTTGAGCCGCGAGCCGGTCGAAGCCGATGCAGTGCGCGTCGACGTAATCGCGATCGATGTTCCCGCTGCGGATCAGCTCATGCAGCAGGGCGTTCATCAGCGCGAGATTGGTCCCACTGCGAACCGGGAGATGGACGTCCGCCATGGTCGCGGGCACGGTGCGCCGTGGATCGACCACCACAAGCCTGGGCCGCAGCGTCCCTTGGAGGCGGTCGAGCATTCGCGTCCACAGCACCGTTTGGGTTTCGGCGATGTTGTGGCCCCACAGGCAGATCGTGTCGCAGTGGTCGATGTCCGTATAGGAGCCCGGCTGCCCGTCGCTGCCGAACGTTTCCTTAAGGGCGGCGGCTGCAGTCGCGGTGCAGAGGCGAGTGTTGCCGTCCATGTGCGGGGTACCGAGGCCGGCCTTTCCGATCACGCCCAGCGTGTAGTACTCCTCCAGCATCAGCTGGCCCGAGGTATAGAAGCCCATGCCAAGGCCACCGATCTCGCGCATCACGCGGCGAGACTGCTCCACGACCAGATCCATCGCCTCGTCCCAGGAAGCTTCCACTAGGCGCCCGCCGCGTCGCATCCACGGCTTCTGGAGGCGGTCGGTCGAGTTTGTCGCCTGCCACGCGAAAAGACCTTTGGGACCGAGCCGGCCGTGATTGACGCGGTCCACCGCGCGGCCTCGCACGCCGACCATCCGTCCCGCGCTGACGGCGATATCGACGGCACACCCGTTGGAGCAGAGAACGCACGCCGACTGAACCCACTGCTCCACCTCGTCGGCTTTGACGCTTATGTGGCGGGCGACGCGGACGGGCCCATTCGGACCTCCCGTCCAGCGGCGCGTAAGGTGTGCGCGTCCCCCAAGGTTCGGCGATCCGGTCGACGGCCCGGCTAGGCCGGTTGTGGCTCGACCCTCTCCCGGCTCCGCGGGGGCGAGAACTCACCTGGTCGAGCCTCTTTTTGGGACGGCCACCGGGGCGCGCAACTGCCCCCAGGACGCGTCACTCTTGATTCGGCTGTGCCCTGAAAGCAAGGCCAAGCCTTGGCGGTCGATTCGACGAAGGTGCATGGCGATATCCTCGTAACGGGCAAAGCGTGCGCCCAATCGGCCTCTCATAGTGGAACCTCCCAGGTGTCCCATCTACCCACCCCCCGTCGCACGATCAGTTCTCGTCCGACGGCCCGGCTGGAGTGGACCTTGCGGGGCTCCGAGCGGCCGCTGCGGTTAGACTACCCCCGCAGGGCGCCGGGGTGCTGGCCGTTGCTTGGATCCATCAGATCGTCGAGCGTCGTCAGGCTAGCGGGCGGGGGGTTCCACGGCCCGCTGCATTCGGCGGCCGACCCCCATCATCTCGTTGCCGCTTTCCCGGCCGGCCACCTCTTCGGTTTTCAGGGCATTGCCGATCAGCATGAAGGTGGGTGCCCACAGGCCGATGAAGATCCCCAGCCTTTCGGCATTGGAGGCATCGTCTTCGTTGCGCCAGGCCCAGGCCACGATGCTTCCGGCGATCGAGCCCAAAGCCGCGACGTAGGCGGCATCGCTTGGGATGCCCAGTCGATGAAGCCATTTGATGATCATTTTTGGTTCTCCTTAGAACTTGGTCTTGTTAGGAACTCAGGCGTCGTCAGGCGGATGCGACCGGCCTCTCCATCGAGCGGC
>JBGPOC010000222.1:0-4308 GCA_041487825.1 Candidatus Dormibacteraceae bacterium
CCAGATCGACGTCGAGGACGATGGGCGCGTGTTCATCGCGGCCGTCGACCAGGAGGGTGGCCAGCGGGCGATCGACTGGATCAAGGGCCTGACCGACGAGGTCGAGGTCGGCCGGATCTACAAGGGCAAGGTCGTCCGGATCATGCCCTTCGGCGCCTTCGTCGAGGTCATTCCCAACCAGGACGGCCTGGTCCACATCTCCAAGCTGACCGACCACCGGGTCGAGCGGGTGGAGGAAGTCTGCAACGTCGGCGACGAGATCGTTGTCAAGGCGGTCGAGATCGACAGTCAGGGCAGGCTCAACCTGAGCCGGCAGGCTGCGATCGAAGAGCTGACGGCCAAGGGGCAGCCGATCGAAGAGCACATCGACCGCGAAGCCATGGCGGTCGCACTCGCCTCCCCGCCACCACCGCCACGCGAAGGCGGTTTCGGTGGACGGGATCGCGGAGGCCGTAACGGCGGCGGCGGCGGCAGACCCCGGCGCTGAAAGCCACGGGACCGCGCCGAGACTAGCGACGAACCAGCAGACTTAGCGGATGCCGGAGCCGATTCGGGTCGCCATCGCAGGCCACCGGGGCAAGGTCGGCTTGGTGCTGGCCGCGGCGTTCCAGGCCGAGCCGGGGATCGAGTACGTCGGTGGTATCGGCGCCGGCGACGACCTGGCCGCCTTTCTAAAGGCCGAACGCCCGCACGCTGTCGTCGACTTCACGCGTCCGTCAGCGGCTCTCCACAACGCGCTTCTCGCGGTGGCGTCCGGCGCGGCGCCGGTGGTAGGCACCACGGGCATCCCGGCCGATGGGGTCGACAAGCTCGAAGCTGCCTGCAAGGAAAAGCGGATTGGAGGCATCGTCGCCCCCAACTTCGCAATCGGCGCGGTGCTGATGATGTATCTCGCCGAGATCGCCGCACCGCACTTCGACGGTGCCGAGATCGTCGAGATGCACCACGCGGCCAAGCTGGACGCGCCCTCAGGCACAGCACTGGCCACCGCCAGGCGCCTGGCCGCCAAGAGAGGTGATCGGCCATTCAGCCACCCGCAGCCTGAACGGGAGACCCTGGCCGGGACCCGAGGCGGGGAGGAGGGTCACGTGGCCGTCCACAGCATCCGGCTTCCCGGCTTCGTCGCCGACCAGGAGGTGATCTTCGGCCTTCCGGGGCAGACGCTAACCATCGCGCACCGGACGACGAGCCGGGAGGCGTACGTACCGGGAGTCCTCCTGGCCATCCGCCGGGTCACAAAGGAGCCCCGCTTCTACCGCGGACTTGACCAGCTGCTCGGCCTGCTTGGTGGTTAGCCCGCCGGACCGAGTCACGATCTCAGCCGCTCAGCTGGCGGCCAGAGACCTACCGCCCATTTGTGCAATGACAGGAGAGCCAGCGGAAACCTGGCGCAAGTTCAGGTTCCACAGCGCACCGGCATGGTCGATCGTTTTCATCTTCCTGATCTGCGTGGGCATCGGATTCTTCCTGAGCGCGACTCTGATGTACGTCGTGTCCCGTCGGGCCAGCGGATACCTGCCGCTGACCTTTGCCAGCACCCACAGGCTCGCTCTCGTGACCCGTGTTGCCGTCGCCTTGATTGGCGTGTCGATTGCGATCGGAGTCCTGGCTGCCCTGCTCGCTTCGAGGAACGACCTGGGGACTTCGGTTGCCGCCTTGATGCTGTTCAACGTAGGCATTCTGGTCTTCGTTTTTGGCTCCGTCGTCTTGCAGACCGGGCTGCAAATAACGTATCCATTGTTCGGTCCAAGGGCTCGAGTGATGAAGCTCGAGCCCGGTCAAGCCGGTCCGCTCGTGGAGCTCAGAAATGTGCACCCGGCTTTCGTCACGGCCGTGAACGAGATGCATGCAGCCCCTGCTGCACAGCCTCCTATGGCGAATTAAACTGAGGCTGTGCCCACCTCCAAGCGATTAAACGTTGCCGTCGTCGGCGCAACGGGCATGGTCGGTCAGGCCATGCTGTCGATCCTCGCCGAGCGGCATTTCCCGAGCGCGCGCGTCAGGGCCCTCGCCTCGGTGCGCTCGAAGGGCATGGTCGTGCCCTACAACGGCAGCTCGATAACCATCGAACCGATCGACGAGAAGGCGTTCAAAGGCGTCGACGTCGCCCTGTTCGCGGCGACCACCGACATCGCCCTCATGTACGGGCCTGTGGCGGTTGAGTCAGGCGCACTCGTGATCGACAACAGCTCCGCGTGGCGTATGAAGGTGAACGTTCCGCTCGTCGTACCCGAGGTGAACCGCGAGGACATCCGCGACAACGAGGGCATCATCGCCAACCCGAACTGCTGCGCGGTCCCGCTGACCGTTGTCCTGCACCCCCTGAGGAAAGCGGTCGGATTGGAGCGGGTGCTCCTGTCGACCTATCAGTCCGCCTCGGGGGCGGGCCGTGCCCTGGTCGACGAGCTTGCGGAGCAGACCAGAGCGATCGCCGAAGGGACTGAACCACAGGTGCTCGTGTATCCGTACCAGCTCGCGTACAACGTCGTCCCGGGCGGCTGGCGCCCTGAGCCGGACGGTTACAACGAGGAGGAGGTGAAGATCGTGAACGAGACGCGCAAGATCCTCCACATGCCAGACCTGCCGATCGCCGCGACCTGCGTCCGCGTCCCGGTGCCCGTCGGGCACGGCGAATCGGTGTTCATCGAAACCACCGAGAAAATCACCGCGGACGAGGCGCGCACGCTGTTTGGGACAGCGCCCGGGTTGATCGTCGAGGACGATCCGCACGCCAGGCTTTACCCGACGCCACACCACGTCGCCGGAAAGGACGAGGTGTATGTTGGCCGCATCCGCAACGACCCATCGTCGCCTCGCGGACTGGCGCTGTGGCTGGTCTCGGACAACCTGCGCAAGGGCGCGGCGCTCAACGCGGTCCAGATCGCCGAACACGCGATTGAGCTGGGAGTGATTTAACCCCATGAATCTGGCGCCTTCGGCGCGTTCTCGCCCCATGAATCTGGCGCCTTTGGCGCGTTCTCGCCCCATGAATCTGGCGCCTCCGGCGCGTTTTCGCCCCATGAATCTGGCGCCTTCGGCGCGTTCGATTAATGGGGACCCCAAAACGAAGTTGGGATCGCGATGACTGGAGTCGTTGCTGAATGCCTGGTGACGCCCGGAGTGAATCCGGGCTTCCTCTCCTCCGTTTCGAGTTCCTCTATGAGGAGGGTCAAACCAAAGTGACGCGAGAGTTGGGTCGCCTGCTGACGGCCATGCTGACGCCGTTCAAGGCCGACGGGTCTGTCGATTTCGAGGCCGCCGAGAGGCTTGCCTCGTTGCTCGTTGCAGATGGCTCCGACGGCGTCATCGTCTCCGGGACAACTGGCGAATCGCCGACCCTCAGCGACGACGAGAAGATCGACCTGGTCAAAGCGGCGAAGAGGGCGATCCCCGGCAAGACGGTTGTCGCGGGCACCGGGAGCAACGACACCCACCACTCGGTGAAGCTCTCCGAGCGCGCGATGAAGGCGGGCGCGGATGCGCTTCTCGCGGTCGTGCCCTACTACAACAAGCCGCCCCAGGAAGGCATGTACCAGCACTTCAAAGCCATCTCCGAGGTCGGGCCGACGATCATGTACAACATCCAGGGCCGCACGGCGATCAACATGACCGCGGCCACGACGCTGCGGTGCGCTGAGCTTCCCGGCATCGTCGGCGTCAAAGAGGCCAGCGGCGACCTCGACCAGGTCGGCCTCGTGTGCGCCGGAAAGCCGCCGGGCTTCGTTGTCTGGAGCGGTGATGACAGCTGGACTCTGCCGATCCTGGCGGTCGGCGGGTACGGCGTGATCTGTGTCGTCTCGCACATCGCCGGCCGGTCGATGAGGAGGATGATCGACGCCCACCTCAAGGGAGACAACGAGTCTGCGCGCACGATCCACTCAGGCCTCCTGCCCGTGATCAAGGCGCTGATGACCACCGCCGCCAACCCGGTGCCGATCAAGTCCGTACTCAACGCCATGGGTTTCCCGGCCGGAGGGTTTCGACTGCCGCTGGTGCCGCTCACCGACGACCAGCTGAAGTCGGTGATGAACACGGTGCGCGAGGCGGGCGACCTGATCACCTTCAAGGCGGGCGTCAAAGTCGCTTAGCGCAGCAGAGCTGACTAAGCTCCACGAGGAGGTCCGCGCCTGCACCAAATGCGGGCTCCACGCGACGAGGACCCAGGCCGTGCCGGGCGTGGGACCCTGCCCTGCCGACATCATGATCGTGGGGGAGGCGCCCGGCTTCAACGAGGACAGGCAGGGTGAGCCGTTCGTCGGCGCGGCCGGAAAGCTGCTCGACACCCTGCTCGCGCGCATCGGCCTGAGC
>JBGPOC010000223.1:0-4302 GCA_041487825.1 Candidatus Dormibacteraceae bacterium
CAGCTCGAGGCCGGCCTTTCGCCCTCCACCGAGCAGGTCCACGAACTGCGTGCGCCGCCCGTCGAGCATCTCGGCGGCGCGGTAGAGGATCTGGCCGCGGTTCATCGCGGTGCGAGAGGCCCAGCCCGCGAAGGCGCCGCGAGCCGAGCGGACCGCGTCGCGCAGATCCTTGCGCGAACCGCGCGGCACGTTGATGGCACCATCCGGCCTGTACGCGCGGCCTGACTCCGAGCGCACGAACTCGCCGCCGACATACTGCTTGTAGGTCTTACGGACCTCCACCCGGCCGCCGTCCTTGCCAGGCATCAGGCCAACTCCAGGTAAGGCAGCAGTCCGTGCACCCCGCCCTCACGGCCGAAACCCGATTCCTTGTAGCCGCCGAAGGGGGAGGTGGGATCGAACCGGTTGAACGTGTTGGCCCAGACGACGCCGGCGCGCATGCGCTCCGCCATCCACAGGATGCGCGATCCCTTGTCGGTCCAGACCCCGGCCGACAGGCCGTATGGGGTGTTGTTCGCCTTCTCGACGGCCTCCGCCGGGGTGCGGAAGGTGAGCACCGACAGCACCGGCCCGAAGATCTCCTCGCGCGCGATCCGATAGGACTGGGAGACGTTGGTGAAGATCGTCGGTGGAAACCAGAAGCCTCGTTCGGGGATCTTGCATTCGGGCTGGAACATCTCCGCGCCCTCCGCGAGCCCCGAGTCGACCAGGCCCTGGATCTTCTCCAGCTGCGCCCTCGAGTTGATGGCGCCGATGTCCGTGTTCTTGTCCAGGGGGTCGCCCAGCCGGAGGGTCGACAGGCGCTGCTTCAGCTTTTCCAGCAGGGGCTTGGCGATCGATTCCTGAACCAGCAGCCGGCTGCCGGCGCAGCAGACGTGGCCCTGGTTGAAGTAGATGCCGTTGATGATGCCCTCCACCGCCTGGTCGAGCGGGGCGTCCTCGAAGACGATGTTCGCGGCCTTGCCGCCGAGCTCGAGGGTCAGCCGCTTGCCCGTGCCCGCAAGAGTCCTTTGGATGAGCTTGCCGACCTCGGTCGAGCCGGTAAACGCGACCTTCTTGACGTTCGGATGCGACACCAGCAGCGAGCCGGTCTTGCCCGCTCCCGTGATGATGTTCACCACCCCTGGCGGAAGCTCCGCCTGCTGGCAGATCTCCGCGAACAGCAGGGCCGAAAGGGGGGTCGTCTCGGCAGGCTTGAGCACGACCGTATTGCCGGCTGCCAGCGCGGGGGCGATCTTCCAGGCCAGCATCAGCAGCGGGAAGTTCCACGGGATGATCTGGCCCGCGACGCCGAGCGGACGCGGGGTGCGGTTCGGGAAGGCGTACTCGAGCTTGTCCGCCCAGCCGGCGTAGTAGAAGAAGTGGGCGGCGCTGAGCGGGATGTCGACGTCGCGCGACTCCTTGATCGGCTTGCCGCCGTCCATCGTCTCGACCACGGCGAGCTCGCGAGCCCGTTCCTGGATCAGGCGCGAGATGCGGAACAGGTATCGGGCCCGGCGCGACGGCGCCATGCGTGACCAGGATGTAAACGCCTTGCCTGCGGCATCGACCGCGCGGTCCACGTCGACCGCATCGGCTTCGGCCACCTCGGAAAGCTGCCGCTCGGTCGCGGGGTTGATGGTCGGGAAGCGCTTCCGGCTGTGCGGCTCGAGCATCCGGCCGCCGACGAACAGCCCGTACCGCGGCTGGATGCGGATGTGGTCCGTCGCCTCGGGCGCAGGGACATACTCGAAGGACTGTTTCGCGAGGTCCGCCGCCTGCCGCTTGGTGATCGCCATCAGTCGATCGTGAAGTAATCGCCGGACTGATACGCGCCGGTGCGCTCTTTGTCGATCTGCATGAGCACGTCGTTGAGCAGGGTCGAGGCGCCCAGGCGGAACCGCTCCGGAGTCATCCACTCGGGTCCGAGTGTTTCGTACGTGATCACGAGGTATGCGATCGCCTGCTTGGAGGTGCGAATCCCACCGGCGGCCTTGAATCCAACCGGGCGCCCGGTCTCCCGCATGAAATCGCGGATCGACTCCATCATGACCAGGCTTACCGGTAGGGTCGCCGCAGGCTGGATCTTGCCGGTCGAGGTCTTGATGAAGTCGGCGCCGGCGGCCATCGCCAGGATGCTGGCCCTTCGCACAGCGTCGTAGGTCCCGAGCTCGCCGGTTTCGAGAATCACCTTCAGGTGGGCCGGCCCGCACGCCTCCTTGACGGCGACGATCTCGTCGTACACCTTCTGATAGTCGCCGGCGAGAAACGCGCCACGGTCGATCACCATGTCGATCTCGTCCGCGCCCGCCGCCACCGCCTCCGCCGACTCCGCCACCTTGATCGAGACGAAGCTCTGACCCGAGGGGAAGGCCGTCGCCACAGAGGCCACCCGCACCTCGCTCCCCTTCAGGTGCGCACGCGCGCCCTCGACGCGGGAGGGATAGACGCAGATCGCGGCCACCGAGGGGATCGAGCTGTCGCCGGGCTTGGGCCGGATCGCCTTTGCGCAGAGGGCGGCCACCTTGCCTGGGGTGTCGGACCCCTCCAGGGTGGTGAGGTCCATGCACCGGATGGCCAGGTCGAGGGCCCACAGCTTCGAGGACTTCTTGATCGAGCGCTTCGCCAGCGATGCCGCCCGTTCATCCGCCCCGACCTCGTCGACGCTCCGTACGCCGCGCATAAGCGAGCCGAGGTGAGACAGCGACAGCGCGGTAGCCACCATTGGGATTATGCGCCGGGCGCGACCGGGCCCTTTTAACGTGCCATGAGCGCCGCGCTAGTCGCGGTCAGGCGTGGCAACCACCCTTGCCTGGGTGGCTCACGGGAGAACCGCCCGAATGCCGGCCGACCGGAACCGGCGGCGGCGCGCTGGTCGGATTGCCGTCGCAACCTCGGTTCGGGTGACCCGAACCGGTTTCCGGCGGAGCTGCGACCGTGATCGGGTTCGGGATTGGCTTGACGAATGTGCTCACGCCATGCGATCCATCGGCCGACGGAACCCGTGCGGTCATGGCCGGGCCGATGTTCGACAGCTGCACTGGAGACACCGGCGCGGCCGCGATCGGTCCGGCGGCGATCGCGGGAGCCGCCGTGTACGTCCCGGGGCTGGCTGAGTCGGGGATCGTCGCTGTGAGTCCAATGGCAGCCGCGGTCACGGCGGTGACCGCCACCGTCGAGGCGACCTTGTGCGTCCAGTCTGCGTTGGCCCAGCGGCCGAGCTGCGCGGTCCGGTCGATCAGATAGCCGGCGCCGAGCAGGAGGATGGCGGAGAGCCAGGTCCCGGTCCGGCTGATGTACGCGTCGAGTCGCTGGAGAGCAGCCCAGAGACGTCGCCTCACCGTGCTGACTGAAACCCCCAGCGTGGCGGCGATCTCGCGGTTGGAGCGGCCCTCCAGATAGGCGAGCGTTATGACCCGGCGTTCGTCCGGGCTCAGCTCGGACATGCCTCCGCCGACGGTGTGCCTATGCAGCGCCGACGCCAGCGATTGCCATGCTCCAGAGGACGCATCCACCGACCGTGGATCGTCAGCCAGCGCTTGCCTCGCGTGGCGGTGACGTCCGAGGCGACGGCGGGGATCGACGCCGAATATGTGGGTGCCGTTTGCCAGCCATGAGCGGAGCGCGTCCACACGAGCCTGTTCGTCGAGAGGTCCGTTCTCAACGTCAGACTGCCGGTGCTTAAAAGCCCTCACGTCCGTTCGACCACCCTCGTCCCAGCGGAAAAATCGATAAATCGGCCAATTCGAGCCTACACCACGCCGGAACACCCCGCAAGCGCAGAGGCGCCGGATTAACCAGTGCGCAAAGCCACCATTGACCTGTCCCTTAAGGCGACATAGGATTGGATGCGGCGCTGGATCGGGAGGCTATCGGGGGGAATCGGGAGGGCGTGCCTATGGGCTGACGTCGTCGGCTTTGGCTGTTTACGACGTCCAAACCATTGCCTCGGAGGAGCGCATATGTTCCGAACAGCTCGACTCGTGCTTGCAGTCGCCGCCATCGTGGTGATCGGCGTCAGCAACGGCTCCGCCGCTCCCTCGACCTCGGGGCCGACAAAGCAGGACATCGCCAAGAAGATCCTGGCCTCACGGGCGGGCCAGACGCTTTCCGCGCCGGCGCGGGCTTACCTGGAGTCGGTCGCCCGCAACGATCATCGCCTCGCACCCGACTCGAGCGGAATCCCCGCGCGCAAGTCTGGCAAGGTCACCTCTGCCAAGGGCCAGGGAGGCACGCCGCTCGCCAATGTCCGGGTCAACAACCCGGCCAATGACTCGCATCAGACCGACCAGACCACGCAGAGCGAGACGACGGTCGCGGTCA
>JBGPOC010000224.1:0-4264 GCA_041487825.1 Candidatus Dormibacteraceae bacterium
CGCATCAGACCGACCAGACCACGCAGAGCGAGACGACGGTCGCGGTCACAGGCTCCAACGTGGCAGTCGGCTACAACAACTCGCAGCACGCTCTGCTGTTCCTGACCGCGGGAGCCGACCTCAGCGGGTACGCCTACTCGACCGACGGCGGCCAGACGTTCACCGACGGCGGCGTGCTGCCGAACGCACCGGGCAACGTCAACGTCGGCGACCCGTGGCTCGCCAGCGACAGCAGCGGCGCCATGTATTACTCGACGCTGACCATCGACGGCGCGAGCGGAAATCTCCTGGTCGGAGTGTCGCGTTCAGCAGATGGCGGCAAAACCTGGACCGAGGCCGCAGCCATCCCACCGCCTCCGGGCCAGTTCTTCTACTCGGCTGACAAGGACGCGCTGACCACCGGTCCGGGCACCGGCAACCTGTACGACGTGTGGGACGACTTCACGGCCGATCCCATCACGTTTGCGGAGCTCAGCGGGCTCCCCGTCGCGCACTCCACGGACGGCGGCAGGACGTGGAGCATCGCGTACGCCAGCCAGGTGCCCCTTTTTGACCCTAGCGGCACCAGCTGCAGCTTCAGCCAGTACATCGGCGCCCAGCCGCTGGTCGCCGGTGGCACCATCTTCGACGCTGCCGAGTTGATCAGCATCAACGACCCCAACTGCGTGGGCGCTCCGGTCACTTTCAGCGAGGCGGTCTTCGCCTCTAAGGATGGTGGCTCGACCTGGACGCCCGGCGCCGTCATCCCGATCACACCGTCGACCCCACAAGGCTCCGAAGTCTTCCAGCTCGGGGCCGCTCAGTACATGCGTAACCTTGAGTTCCCCACCCTCGGCAGCTTCAAGGGCAATGTCTACATGGCCTGGAACGACGGGGGCGACGGGTCAGGGCACAGCCACATCCGGCTGGCCCAGCTCGACGGGTCCGGCAACGTCGTCAAGAGCTCGTTCATCACCTCGGGCACGAACGACGAGGCGCAGCCGGCCATGAGCGCCGACTCCGCGCTGCACATCGCCTACTACCAGATCAGTACCGACGCGAGCGGGAACGGTCAGCTCGACGTCTTCGTCTCGAACTCGAACAACGGCAACAGCGTCAAGCCTCAGCGGGTGACCAGCCAGTCGTTCCCTGGAGTGTTCACGCTCCCACAGTTCGATCCCATAATCGCCTTCACCTACATGGGTGACTACATCGCCAACGTCAGCGACGGGACCCACCAGTACATGGCGTGGGGTGACAACCGGGACATCGTGACCAACTTCCTTTGGCCGAATGGCCGTCACGACCCGGACGTGTTCTTCGCCAAGCAGTGAGCGATCGGAGGCGGGTGCCGCGCACCCGCCTCCCTTTCTCGGGCCGCAGGAATCGCCGCGTTGTTACTCGTCCGCCAATGATCCGATCGCCTGCCACCGTGGGAGCTGCTCCGTGACGACCGCGTCCACCGCGTCGACGAACTCCTGGATGTCCTGCTCACGCATCGGGGTCGACAGGGCTCCCATCGCGCGCGGCGCCATGAGCACCCCATGGTTGACCAGGGCCAGGAAGAAGTCGTGCGTGATCCTCGGGTTCGAGGTGGCCTTGCTCCTGTAGTCGGTGACCGGCACGTCGGTGAAATGGATCGCGAACAGCGAGCCGGCTCCGTTCACCTGCGCCGGCATGCGGTGGGACGCAAACACCTCGGCCAGCTGGTCCTTCACGCGCGCGCCTTTCCGGTTCAGCTCCTCGTATACATCGGGGGTCAGCTCCTTCAGTGCGGCGACCCCGGCGGCCATCCCAAGGGGATTTCCGTTGTAGGTCCCGCCCTGGGGGAGGTTCGGCTCGCGTCGCGGATCCAGCAGCTCCATGACGTCGGCACGGCCGCCAAACGCGGCCACTGGTAGCCCGCCCCCGATGATCTTTCCCATCGTCGTCAGGTCCGGATTGACCCCATAGAGCTGCTG
The DNA here is from genome assembly GCA_041487825.1 of Candidatus Dormibacteraceae bacterium. Taxonomy (GTDB): domain Bacteria; phylum Chloroflexota; class Dormibacteria; order Dormibacterales; family Dormibacteraceae; genus Palsa-872. Next base: position 1,941 of record JBGPOC010000224.1, read on the forward strand.
CGCTCCTCCGGGCGCAACGCGCAGCGAGATCACCTCGTCGAAGATCAGGAGCATGCCGAGCTCGCGCGTGACTCTCCTGAGGCGATCGATGAAATCGCTCGTCGCGGCGATGACGCCGCCGGCGCCGATGATGGGCTCGAGGATCACGGCCGCCACCTGGTCGCCTTCATCGCGCAGGATCCGCTCTGCCGCGTCCGGGTTGTTGAAGGGCAGGACCACGGTTCCCTCCAGCACCCACTGTGGCGTGCCGATCGAATCGGGCCTGGCCACGGGCCGCTCGGGTGGGCCTGCCTCTACCGGCAATGGATGGGTGCTGACCTCGGCATAGTCGTGGGTCCCGTGGTAGCCACCTTCGATCCGAGCGATGTTCGGGCGGCCGGTGAATGCGCGGGCCAGCCGCATGGCGAACATCGTCGCCTCGGTCCCCGAGTTGCAGAAGCGGACCAGGTCGAGGCTCGGCACGCGCTCACATAGAAGGGTCGCGAGCTCCACCTCGATCCGGTTGGCCGCCGCGAACGCCGTCCCGCGCGCGGCCTGCCGGTTGATCGCCTCGACGATCTTCGGATGCGCGTGCCCAAGGATCATCGCGCTGTAGTTGCCCAGCATGTCGATGCGCTCGGTGCCGTCCGCGTCCCAGATCCGGCACCCCTCTCCCCGATCGATGTACAGCGGATAGGGATCGAAGTAGGTCGTGGTGCGCGTGGTTCCTCCGGGCATCACTTCGACCGCGCGCTGATGCAGCGTCCGCGAGGCGGGCGTGGTTCGCCGGTACACCTCCTCGGGGTCAATCATCCGCTGCCCGAAACTCGGCCGTTCACGCGTTTGTTCAGTCCCCGTCGCCTGCCTATGAAGAGGTCCCTCCCAAAGTCGTCGAGTAGCGCAGTCTTCGTGTTCACCTGGAATCCGACCTCGCGCAGAAGGCGCCTCCACGTGGCGCGCGAGAAAAGGCCGTACGTGTGGCGGTCGTGTTCCACCCTCATGTTGCCCTCTCGATCGCGGATGAGGATCGCGAAGTCGACGAAATAGGTCGTGTCACTCGCGTCGGGATCGGTGGTCCATTGCAGGAAGCGCACGCTGCCGCGGTCGGTGTCGTTACCGCCGTGGTCGGTGTTCTCGACGAAGGTTTCGCGCACGAAATCCGGGGCGAACAGGGCGATGCCGCCCGGCCGGCAGTGCTCGAATGCGGTTTGCATGACCGCGCGGAGGTCGGCCTCGCTGGTCATGTGGCAGATGGCGTCATGCACGAAGGCCGCGTCGAAGGTTCGGCCAAGGCGCAGGGTGCGGATGTCGCCTTCGATGTGCTCGCATTCGGGATTGAGCGCCCGGCTCACCTCGAGCATGTGAGGCGAAACGTCCACGAGCGTCATCCTGAAGCGTTTCTTCAGGTGGGAAGCGTTGTTCCCGCCGCCCGAACCCAGCTCCAGGACGGTGCGGGCAGCCGGCTCGCACTCCTCTGTCAGCACGCGTGCGAATAACGCCGCCTCCTCCCGGTATTCCTCTGGGGTCGAGAAGGTCGGCCACCACTGGGCCAGCTCGCCGTACAGCTTCATCGGTCGTTCGGGTCGAGCGTGGCTAACATGGGTCCCATCGTGGCGCTCACGGACGCTCGGCTGCTGGCCAAACTCGTGGCGCTTTACAGGAAGGTGCAGAAAAGGCACGCCCACGTTCAGCAGTCGATGGCAAAGGTCGGGGTCGATGCATTCCTGTCAGGCCATGAGGGATGGTACTTCCATCCAGGCCTCCGGACCGACAAGGACAAGCGCGACTAGTCTCCTCCCGCATTGTGCCCGCTTCGATGAGCGTGGCTGCCCTTTCTGACGGTCAGCAGAATCCGGCTTGACAATCCGGTCCGCATCCGGATATTCTTCCGCTTAGCTAATTAGCTAAGTAGGAAAGTACGAAATGGCAACCGATCACCTCAGCGTCACGTTTGCGGCCCTTGCCGATCCGACCAGGCGGGCGATCCTGGCGCGCCTAGCCTCAGGCGAGACGTCGGTGACCGAGCTCGCGAAACCGTTCGAGCTGAGTCTTCCCGGCGTCTCCAAGCATCTCAAGGTGCTGCAGCGCGCTGGGCTGATCACGCAGGGGCGGAAGGCCCAGTGGCGCCCCTGCCGGCTCGAGCCCGAGCGACTGAAGGAGGTCGCCGACTGGGTGGGGACCTATCGGGAATTCTGGGAGGAGAGCTTCGACCGGCTGGGCGACTACCTGGCGGAATTGCAGGAGGAGAAGAAGAACGATGACCGACCGTAACGGTGGCAAAGGAGCTGTGACGATGGCAAGAACCGAGTACAGCATCGAGCCGGGAACACCGGAGATCGTAATCA
>JBGPOC010000225.1:0-4249 GCA_041487825.1 Candidatus Dormibacteraceae bacterium
GCATGGGCGAGGCCGGTCGAGCGCTCACGTTCGTGACGCCCGAGGACGAGCTCGCATGGGTGAAGCTCAGCCGCCAGGGTGCCCCTGACATCCGCGAGCTGGACACCAAGCGGCTCCTGGACGAAGGCGCCTGGCACTACCGCGAGCGCAGGCCGATGGCCTCCGCCCCACGCGCCCCACAGCCGGCGACCGTCAACCACAGCGGGCGGAGGCGTTGGCCCGCCCGCACCGCGTCGTCGAACCGGGGCTGATCTCCCTGAGGGCTCAGTCCGCTGCGGATCGCCTGCTCAGGCGCTCTCGGAGCGGCTCGCCCACCCTGACCGCGACGTAGGTCGCAAACGCCAGGGACGTGATGAAGAAGCTCACCGGGTGAGGTGAGTAGAAGGCGATGGCCAGCCCGAGCCAGGTGAACGCGAGGGCGAGGCCAATCCCGATTCCGATTGCAACCGCCGGCCGGCTCGTGAAGCGCACTGCGATGGCGGCCGGGGTGACGATGAGCGCGAAGATCAACAACACGCCGACGACCTGCACCGCCTCACTGACCGCGACAGCGAGGATGGCCATGAACCCGATCGACAAAGCGGTGACCGGCACACCCTTCGCGCTGGCCAGATCCTCGTCCACGGAAGCGAACAGAAGCGGGCGATACACGACCACGAGCGCGACCAGGGTGACAGCGCCTGCCGCCAACGTGGCAACGACGTCTGCATTGCTGATGCCGAGGATCTGGCCGAAGAGCAACGCGTAAGCCTCGGTGGCGTAACCGCGATACAGCGAAATGAACAGGACGCCGAGCCCGAGCGCCCATGCGAGCACGATTCCTATCGTCACGTCGCGGCCGCGTATCCGGTTGCCGAGGGCCCCGATCGCGACGCCAGCTGCCAGCGTGAACGCCAGCAGCCCGACGATCGGGCTGAGCGCTAGCACCACTGCCCCGGTCGCTCCGGCAAACCCGATGTGCGAAAGAGCGTGCGCAGCGAAGGCGGATCCACGGAGCACGACGAAATAGCCGATGGCGCCCGCGACGATGGCGACGATCGTTCCAGCCTCGAACGCGTGGATCATGAACTCGTAGCGGAAGAGGTCAGGCATGGGGATGAGTGACCTCCTCCTCCAGGCCGACGACGAAGACGCGCCCGAGACTGTCCCTCAGGACCTCCACCGGCGCCCCGTAGATGGCAGACAGCTTTGCCGATGTGATGATGTCGGCCGGCTTGCCCATCGCGAGCTTGCCCTGGGCGATGTACAGGACCTGGTCGACATGCGGGAGCAGTGGGTTCACGTCATGGGCGATGAGCACGACGGTCAAGCTCCGCTTGCGCGCGACCTCGGTGATCAGCTGGACCATGGCTCCCTGGTTGCGCACGTCCAGGTGCGACAGGGGCTCGTCCAGGAGCAAGAGGCTCGGCGTGCCGACCAGTGCCTGAGCGAGGAGCAGTCGCTGCTGCTCGCCTCCTGACAATCGGCCGAGCGGGCGCTCCGCGTAATCCTGGGCGCCGACCGCGGCGATGGATGCGCTGGTGGCGGCCGCGACTTGCGAGCGGCCGGTGAGCCTGATGCCCCAGCGATGTCCATCGACGCCGAGGCCGACGAAATCGATCCCACGAATCGAGAGATCAGGGTCGAACAGGGAACCCTGCGGGATGTAGCCGATTCGCGGATTGCCCCGGTGAGGCGGCTCGCCCAGCACCTCCAGCTTGCCGGCGATCGGACTGAGCTGGCCGAGGATCAGCCGGATCAGCGTCGACTTGCCGGCGCCGCTTGGGCCGAGGATGGCCGTGAACGATCCGGACGGAATCGAAAAGGCGGCGTCCGTCCACACGGCCCGCGACCCATACCCGGCCGCAAGGCCTCTCGCCACGATTGCGGGCTGGTCGAGGTTCATGCGGATGAGCTCAACGCTGCTTCGAGCTGCATGAGTTGGCGCACCTGCCAGTCCTGAAAGCTCGCGCCGACCGGCTGCAGCGTTTCCGACACCCCTACCAGCGGGATCTGGTTTTGCTGGGCCAGCTGCTTGAGGGTGGCGGTGATTGCGCTCGATGACTGGACGTTGTACACGAGCACCCGGATCTCTCTATTGGCGACCTGATCGTGAAAGGTGGCCACCGATGCAGCCGGTGGGTCGGTGCCCTGGGCGACCGCGTCCATGAAATCCGGGGGAGAGATCAGGTTCAAGCTGAGCGCAGCCGCCATGTACACGAAGATGCTCTCGGTGGAGCCGATCGGCTTGCCCGCGAACCTGGTCTTGATCTCGGCGACCAGGTCGCTGTACGGCTTCAACGCTGTCGTTAGTACGGCGCGCTGCTGGTCGAAGAACGACGCATCGCCGGCATCGATCGCCTTGTACTCGGCGGTGATCTTGTCGGCGGCCGCCCCGACGTAGCTCGGGTTGTACCAGAAATGCGGGTTGTCTCCGGGCTTGCGGCCGAGGAGCTGCGCGATGTTCAGAACCTCGCGGTGGGTGCTCGAGTTCGCATCGAGCAGCTTCTGGCCCCAGGTGTCGTAGCCGGCGCCGTTGAGTATCACCAGGTCGGCCTCCGCGAACGCCCGAGCATCAGCGATGCTGGTCTCGTACTCGTGGGGGTCGGCATTGGGGTCGGTGACGAGGCTGTGGACGTTCACCTTGGAGCCGCCGAGCTGGGCGGCGAGGCTGCCCCAGAAGTTCTCGCAGGCCTCGACCTTGATTCCGCTGCCGCCCGCCGGGGGCGTGCCTGCGCAGGCTGTGGCGAAGGCGACCCATGCGAGAGCCGTCAGCAAAAACACGATGCCGCGCAAGCCCGCCACCTCCAGGCAAGAGTTGCGCAAGAGTATTGCACAAATAAGTTGCGCAAATCACATGCGCTGCTCGTTACAATGGACGTCATGCCGCGTCCGAGCCCGGTGACCGACGCGGTGCGCACCGCTTTCGAAGGCCACGCGCAGCACGCGTGGTCGCTCGATCAGCTGCACGAGGCCGTGCGCGGCACGCTCGGTGCCGCCGATTACTCGAGCGTCTTCCGGGCCGTGACGACCATGGAGCGCGAGGGCGCGCTTCGCCGCATCGACCTCGGCGGCGGCAAGGCGTACTACGAGATGGGTGAGGAGCACCATGAGCACATTCGGTGCGATTCGTGCGGTCGAGTGGCCGAGGTGCCCGGATGCGTTCTGGACGACGCGACCGCCGGCGTGCAGAAGAGAACCGGCTACCTGGTGACCAGCCACCAGCTCGTGTTCAGCGGGCTTTGCCCCAGGTGCAGGGAGACTCGAGCCTAGGCTGTCGCGCCGAGGTGCTGGCCGAAGAATGCCAGCACCCGCGACCAGGAATCATCGGCGGCGGCCTTGTCGTACGCGCGGCCGGTGTCGTTGAAGAATGAGTGGCGGGCTCCGGGGTAGATCTTGATCTCATGGGCGATCCCATGGCGTTCGAGCGCCTGCTCGAGGGCGCGGCCCGCGCCCGCTGTGAAGTCCTTCTCAGGGTACGAGCCGACCACCGGGCATGCGCGCTCGACCACGTCCAGCGGTCGGGGGTTGGCGCCGTAGAAGGGGGCGATCGCTTTGAGCCGCCGGTCGGTGCAGGCCCAGGCGATGGCGAATCCGCCGCCCATGCAAAAGCCGATCGCGCCGATGCGCTCGGGGTCGACCTCGGGCAGGGCGGCCAGGTGGGTGAGCGCCGCTTTCAAGTCACCGATGCCGTATCGGTGGACCGAACCGGCCAGCATCCCGGTCATGTAGCGGGCCATGCACACGGCGCGATTGCGGCCGCTGAAGAGGTCGACGGCGAGCGCGGCGTAGCCCTGCTCCGCGAAGCGACCGGTGATGTCCTTGATGTTGTCGTTGAGGCCATAGGCCTCGTGGATGACGACGACGCCGGGGTGAGGGCCGGGGTCGTCGGGGAGGGCGAGGTGGCCGCCACCCTTCAAGACGGTTGGGTCGATTTCGTGTGTCTTCACGTCCGAGCAGCATCGTAGCGGCGCCGGGGGGTTGGGCCGGAGGTGGGCGGTATCATCTTCTCCTCCTCCGTCGTGGGCCCGTGGCGCAGTTGGGAGCGCGCTTGAATGGCATTCAAGAGGTCAGGGGTTCGAATCCCCTCGGGTCCACCACCACAACATCTGGTATCCGTCAAGCCTAGCTCCGGCGCGTACGACCCGGCTCATCCTTCGGCAACGCGAGCTGCGGGGCCTCCGAGCGGACCGCGGATCGCGTGACCATGCGGACCAGTTGGTGCCATTTCTGGACGCGATGAGTACGGTGCATGCGGCAGTGACCTGGC
>JBGPOC010000226.1:0-4244 GCA_041487825.1 Candidatus Dormibacteraceae bacterium
CTCCTGCGCTACTCGCTCACGCATCAACGGATGCGCTCGCTGCGTTGCTCGTCGCCTCCTAGCATCTGCACCACCTGGGGTGCCAAATCTGTCGACGTCAACCCTCATCGGCTTCCTTTGCGATGTCGGTTCTGAAAAAAGCCCCCTGGAATCGTACCTGCCGGGCCCCTGAGAGCGCCTTTTCGCGCGCCTCGCGCACCGTGTCTCCGAGTGCGACCGAGGTCGCCACCCGGCCGCCATCCGTCACCAGGCCCCGGCCGGGCACGAATCGCGTCGCGGCGTGGAAGATCAGCACCCCGGGCGGCATCTCGGCCAGGCCGCGGATCTGGAAGCCGGTTTTGATCGCCGCGTCGTCAGGGTAGTTACCCGACGCGACGACTATGCCGACGCATGCCTGCGGGCTCCAGCGCAGGTCCGGGAAGGTCTCCAGCGTGCCCTTCGACGAAGCCAGGGCGAGGGCGACCAGGTCCGACTGCAGGCGCGGAAGCACCACCTGCGCCTCGGGGTCGCCGAACCGTGCGTTGAACTCGATCGCCCGTATGCCGGACCTGGTGAGCATCAGGCCGGCGTAGAGGACACCGCGAAACTCGTCCCCCGAAGCGGCGAGCTCGCGCACGGCGGGGCGCAGCACGGTGTCGACGACCTCTCGAACGACCGCGTCATCGACCCCGAGCGGCGGCGAGTAGGCTCCCATGCCTCCGGTGTTCGGCCCCTTGTCGCCTTCATTTGCCCGCTTGAAGTCTCGAGCTGGCGCGAGGGCGACCACGTCGGTCCCGTCCGTCACTCCCAGCACCGAGAGCTCGGGGCCCTCCAGAAGCTCTTCGACCACGATGGTGGTCCCGCTGCGGCCGAAGCGGCCCTGCACGAGCATGGATTCGATGGCGCTGTCCGCTTCCCGTACGCTCGTGCACACGACGACCCCCTTGCCGCGGGCGAGGCCGTCCGCCTTGACCGCGACGCGACCGTCATGCTGCGCGGCCCACGCCTTCGCAAGGTGCGCCTGCGCTTGAGTGAAGACCTCGAAGGCGGCGGTGGGAATCCCCGCGCGGACCATGAGTCGCTTCGCGAACGACTTGCTCGACTCGATGCGACCCGCGCCTCGGTTCGGTCAGAAGACGTTGAAACCCGCGCTGCGAAGCGCATCGCCGACCCCGGCGTCGACCGAAGCCTCCGGGCCGAGGATGACCAGCCCGAGTCGCTCACGCTTCGCGAAGTCCACGATCCGCACCACGTCCGCGGCTCCGATGGGGATGTTTCGAGACATGCCGCCGGTGCCACCGTTGCCGGGAGCGCAGTAAACGCGCTCGACGAGCTCTGACTGCACGCACTTCCACACCAACGCGTGCTCGCGAGCCCCCGAGCCGACGACGAGCACCTTCACCGCCGAACTATGCCATCAAGCAGAAGAGGCGACTATTCCCACTCGATGGTGCCGGGCGGCTTGCTCGTGATGTCGAAGACCACCCGGTTGACGCCCTTCACCTCGTTCACGATCCGGTTGCTGATGCGCGCGAGAACCTCGTAGGGGACACGCGCCCAATCCGCGGTCATCGCGTCCTCGCTCGTGACAACTCGCACCGCGACCACGTTGGCGTACGTCCTGTAATCGCCCATCACACCCACGGTTTCGAGCGGAGTCAACACCGCGAACGACTGCCACACCTGCCGGTAGAGGCCGTTGCGCTTGATCTCGTCGACCACCACCCAATCGGCGTTGCGCAGGATCTCGAGTCGTTCGGAGGTGACCTCGCCCAGGCAGCGGATCGAGAGACCGGGACCTGGGAACGGCTGCCGGTACACCATCTCCTCGGGCATTCCCAACTCGAGGCCGACCGCCCTCACCTCGTCCTTGAAGAGATAGCGGAGGGGTTCGATGAGCTGGAAGCGCAGACCGGGAGGAAGGCCGCCCACGTTGTGGTGGGTCTTGATCTTCACTGCGGTCGACGACACGTCGGGGGCGGTCGACTCGATGACGTCGGGGTACAGGGTGCCCTGGGCCAGGAAGTCGATGTGGCCGAGGCTCTTGGCCTCGGCCTCGAAGACCGTGATGAACTCGCGGCCGACGATGCGCCGCTTCTGCTCGGGGTCGATCACACCGCTCAGAGCCTCGAGGAATCTCTCGGTCGCGTCGACGTATCGGATGTCCATGTCGAGGTTGCCGTGCATGACGGCGAGCACCCGCTCCGCCTCCTCCTTGCGCAGCAGCCCGTTGTTGACAAACACGCACGTGAGCTGGTCCCCGATGGCGCGGTGGACCAACGTCGCGGCCACCGCCGAATCGACGCCTCCCGACAGGGCACAGATGACGCGGCCTTCGCCAACCTGCGCACGAATGCTCTCGGTCGCCTCGGCGATGAACGATCCCGCCGTCCACGATGCGTCGCAGTGACACACGCCGTACAGGAAGTTCCGCAGCACCTCGCGCCCGCTGGGCGTGTGCACGACCTCGGGGTGGAACTGGATGCCGAAGATGCCGCGGCCGTTCGTGAATGCGGCGATGGGCGAGTTGCCGCTCGAGGCCAGGGAGTGGAATCCGGGCGGCAGCTCGCTGACGTGATCGCCGTGACTCATCCAGACCGGGAGCTCCGCGTTCAAGCCCTTGAACAGGCCGTTCGGCTCTCGAACCGCCAGCAGGGCCGGCCCGTACTCGCGAGCACGTCCGGGATCCACCTTGCCGCCGAGGTGGTGGGCGATTAGCTGCATGCCGTAGCAGATCCCGAGCACGGGGACGCCGGCACGCAGGGCTTCCGGGTCGACCTGCGGCGCACCGGGTTCGTAAACGCTGGCGGGTCCGCCACTGAGGATCAGCCCGGCCGGGTTGCGCTCCTTGAGCTCGGCCCACGGCGTGGTCCCGGGGACAAGCTCGCAGTAGACGCTCGCCTCGCGCACGCGGCGGGCGATGAGCTGGCTGAACTGAGACCCGAAGTCGAGCACCAGGACCGTCTGCTGCTGTCTTACGGGGGGGACACCCCCGCGGGCGCCGTCCGGGCGGAGCCCGGCCGCCGCGCCCCCCCGCGCTGCGCCCTTGGTCTCCTTGCGAGGCCGGGCGGCAACGGCGGTCTTACTCAGCTCAGCCTTTCCCCATTCCGACGTGCTGGGCCTGCTGGAAGCTCTTGCCCTCCGAGGTGATAGAGGGTGCGATCACCATCTCGACGTGCTGGAACTCTGCGATGTCGGCGGCGCCGCACACGCCCAGCGCGGAGCGCAGAGCGCCCGCGAAGTTCTGAGAGCCGTCGTCGACGCGGGCCGGTCCGAGCAGGATCTCCTTGAGGGTCGCCTTGGTACCGACCTGGATGCGGGTTCCGCGCGGAAGGTTGGGGTCCGGCGTCGCCATGCCCCAGTTGAAGCCCTTGGACGCGGACTCCTCGGCGCCGGCGAGCGGCGTTCCGATCATCACGGCGTCCGCGCCGGAGGCGAACGCCTTGCAGACGTCCGCGCCGATTCGCATGCCTCCGTCCGTGATCACCGCAACCCGCATCCCGCCTCTTCGCATGTGCTCGTCGCGCGCGGCGGCAACGTCCGCCGTCGCGGTGACCTGGGGCACGCCGACCCCGAGGACCCCACGCGTCGTGCAAGCAGCCCCCGGTCCGACCCCGACCAGGATGCCGGCGATGCCGGTCTCCATCAGCTCCAGCGCGGTCTCGTAATGCACGCAGTTGCCGACCACGACCGGGATCGCGCACGCCCTCACCAGCTGTTCGAACGACAGCTGGTGATACGACTTCGACGAATGGCGCGCGGTGAGCACCGTGCCCTGGACGACCAGCACGTCGGCGCCCGCCTCCTGCACCATGTCCGCCCGCTCCTCGGCGCGCGCGGGGATCGTCGACACGGCGCAAGGCACGCCCGCGGCCTTGATCGCGCGGATGCGTTCGGAGATGAGTTTGGGCTTGACCGGCTCGCGGTAGACCTCTTTCAGCAGGGCGTTCACGTGTGCCTTGTCGGCGTCGGCGATCCGCTTGATGATCGGCGCCGAGTCTTCGTAACGGGTGTGGACCCCGTCGAGATTCAGGACGGCCAGGCCGCCCAGGCGGCCCATGGCGATCGCGAACTCGACGTCGACCACGCCGTCCATAGCTGAGCCCCAGATCGGGATCGGAAGCTTGAGGCGGTCACCCATCGCGAAGGAGATGTCAACCTCGTCGGGGTTCAGCGTGACGCCGCCGGGGACGAGCGCGACCTCGTCGAAGCCGTAAGAGCGGCGAGCGAATCGTCCTATTCCTATCTGGAGGCCAGACTGCTCC
>JBGPOC010000227.1:0-4236 GCA_041487825.1 Candidatus Dormibacteraceae bacterium
CGTACTGGGCAAACGGGATCCTGCTCGACAGCACCCTCGCCCCCGGCCAGCTAGCGCGGCAGGGTTGGCCGGGGTCCCCCCGGCCATGACTTCGTCCCTCAACCGCCGCGCGTGGCGCGGAGAAACCAATTCTTGAATTGAGCCCATCGATATACCGGAAAGAGAGCAGCCGCGCGCGAAGCGCCCGGCGATGAAGGGAACCATCCGGGTTCCCTCTCATAAGGCGGGTCGAAGACCCGCCGCTACGAGACCTCTTCCTCCTCTACCAGGCGAAGGTGGCCACTGACGTCGAGCCCGAGGTGCCGCGCGAAGAAGCCGGCGACGCGCTCCACATACAAAGGACGATCCGCGAAGTAGGCGCCGGTGTGCGGGGCGCCCTGGACGATCCAGATCTCGCGCGGCCCGCGATACGAGTCGTACAGGCGGCGGCTGTGGTTGACGGACGTGATGTCGTCCCCGCCGCCATGGATGAAAAACAGGGGACGCGGTTCGAGGGAGCTGAGCACCGCCTGCGGGCTGCAGTCCGAGAGCGCCGATCCGCTCCGCAGGCGGAGCATGAGGCCGGCCAGCCAGACGAACGGCGCCCCGGGAAGCTTGACCGCATGCTGGACGTTTTCCGCCATCAGGCTGCGGAGGTCGCTGAACGGGCTGTCGAGCACGAGCGCCTCGACACCCGGCTCACCCGCCGCGCCGAGAAGCGAGACGACCGCCCCCATGGAGTAGCCGAGGAGCCCGATCCTGGCGCCGGGAATCCGCTTGCGCGCGAACGCGATCACCGCCTGCAGCTCGAGCACCTCCTTGATGCCGAATGTGATCGGCGCGCGGTCGCTGCCGGGCATGCCCCGATATGAATAGAGGACGACGTTGAAGCCCTTTCGCCACAGGGCGGTGGAGATCCCCAGCGAGTTGGACCGCTGACCCTTGTGGCCACCTGAGACGATTACGGTCTGAGGTGAGCCCGATTGGCGGAAATGCCAGGCGCCAAAGCTGACCCCGTCGGCGGTGACCAGCTCGACCTCCTCGGAGTCGGCCTGGAACTCGAACGGGGTGAACGTGAAATCGTCCAGGAAGGCCGGCCTGGCGGGAACGAAGGCCCGGCGGTAGACGGCGTACGAAATAAGGACGTACGCGGCGAGCAGCGCGGCCGTGGCGACAGCGGCGTAGATCAATTGGGCTACCCGCCTCGAAGCTTAGCCTGAACGAGCCCGGCGCGATCTGGCCGCCGTAGACGCACGGCCGGACAATCCCTCTTCGTAGCGGGCGAGCACGAAAAGCAGGAGGCTGAGACGGTTGAGCCACCGGCGGACCTGCGGGTTGTCCGCCCGTCCCGACCGAACGCCCCCACCGCTGCCGCGCTCGAGGGCGAGGCAGCGGCGCTCGGCGCGGCGGGTGATCGCTCGAGCGAGGTCCAGCGCCCCCGAACCGGGCGTCGAGCCGGGCAGAACGAAACCTTCGGGCATCACCACCGCCTTCTCGAGCTCGGCGGTTAGCTCCTCCAACCGCTCGACCGCGGCCGCCGTGGCGGTGGCGAAGGAGACTTTGGAGTCGGGATTGGTGGCCAGCTCCGCGCCCAACGCGTACAGGCCACGCTGCAGCTCTTCACAGATCGCGCGCACGCGCGCGTGGGCCGACAGTGCCTTCGCCAGGCCGATCGCGCTCGAGGCTTCGTCGACCGTGCCATAGGCCTCGATGCGCGGATCGTCTTTGCGCGCGCGGCCTCCGCCCAGCAGGCCGGTGGTCCCATCGTCGCCGCCGCCCGCAAGGTCCAGCATCCGTTTCTTTCTTGGCGCTCGGATCGCCGGTTTCCCCTTACCTGCCGCGCGCGAGGTCGTCATTCGAAAACGTGGGTGAGCTCGTAGAGATCCCGGGGTACGCGCCTGGTCTCCTTGACGACGTCCACGAGCGGCACGATCTCGACCTCGCCGTTGCGCCGGATTGGGATCACCCCGCTCTGGCCGTCGGCGATCAACTCTGCCGCGCGCACGCCCAGGCGCGTCGCCCAGATCCGGTCCGTCGGGGACGGCGAGCCACCGCGCTGGAGATGACCCAGGACCGACACTCGCGTCTCAAAGCCGGTTTCGCGCTCAACTCTTCTCGCGAGCGCGTCGCCGATGCCTCGCTTAGCGAGCTGCACGTGGCCGAACGCGTCGGTCTCGCCGCCTCCGCCGGCCTCGTCTTCGAGCTCAGGGATGTGAGCTCCTTCGGCGACCACGATGATGCTGAAGAGCTTGCTTTCGCCGCGGCGCCTGTACAGATGCCCGACCACGTCCTTGAGATTGAGCTCGAACTCGGGGATGATGATGAGGTCTGCGCCGCCCGCGATTCCTCCGGCGAGCGCCACCCAGCCCGTGTTGCGACCCATGACCTCGACCACCATCACGCGGTGGTGCGCCGAAGCCGTCGTGTGCAGGCGGTCGAGCGCATCCGTCACCACGCCGACCGCGGTGTCGAACCCGATGCAGAATTCCGTCACCGACAGGTCGTTGTCGATCGTCTTCGGAACCCCCACGGTCGGGAAGCCGGCTTCATGCATCGCCGCAGCGACGCTGAGGGTGTCGTCCCCGCCGATGGTAACGATCCCGTCGATGCCGTTGCGCTGCAGCGCGCGGATCGCCGTGGCGACGCCGTCCTTCACCTTCAGCGGATTGGTGCGAGAGGTCCCTAGGATCGTGCCCCCCAGAGGAAGGATGCCTCGCGTGTCATCCGGCGACAGCTCTTCGATCATTCCTTCTTCGAGGCATCCGGCCCAGCCGTTCTGGACGCCGCTCACCCGGTGGCCGAGCTGGAAGGCCCGGCGCGCAACTCCGCGGATGGCCGCATTGAGCCCGGGCGCGTCACCACCACCGGTCAGGATGCCGATTCGCACGTCGATAGGTTAGAGGCTGAGCCTCTCCAGCAGGTCCGGCAGCGCCACCTCCGACAGCGATCGAAGCACCACGTCGGCGTGGCTCAGGTCGAGCCTTGCCGTGATCTTGTTCGGGACGGCGACGCAGAGCATCCCCGCGCTCTTCGCGGCGATCACGCCGTTGGGCGAGTCCTCGATGGCAACCGCCTCCGACGGGCTCACGCCGAGGCAATCGAGAACCGCTGTGTACAGGTCCGGCGCCGGTTTCGCGTTGTCGACGTCATCGCGACAGCGCACGCAGTCGAACCGGCCGAGGATTCCCAGCCGATCGAGGTGGCCGCTCACCCAATCGCGTGTCGAGCTCGAAGCGACTCCGAGCTTGAGGCCGAGAGTCTTGGCAGACTCGATGTGCTGGACGATCCCCGGCAGGAGCTCCTGGGCCAGTATCAGCTGCGTCCTCCGGTTGATGCGCTGTTCGACAACGTCCTGCGAGAGCGGCCTGCCCAAGCGCTCCTCCAGGTGGTGCTGCGGATGGAACTGGGCGGTCGTCGACCCGACGATCTGAACCCAGCGCTCGAACGGCAGCGCCTCGCCGTGGGCCTCGTACACCTCGAGCCAGGAGCGGTAGATCGGCTCCTCGGTGTCGAGGATGAGCCCGTCGAAGTCGAACACGATCGCGCGGATCACGGCTGCAACTGTAAAGAGGCCGACACAATCGCTTAGGATCGCCGTGGCCGTGTGCATTGGAACATCAGGTGGCTGACGAGCCGCGAAAATCGACCGCCCGCCAGGTGGATGAGAGCGGCGCACGCGGCTGGGTTGGCGCGGGGCTGTCGGGCCTCGCCCTGGTCGCCGTCTCGGTCATGCTGGTCATCCTTTTCGGATTCCTGGACGCGATCCACTACCGCTCGGTCAGGGACTTCTTCACCCCGGATCCGACCGCCGCGGCCGGCACCCTCGGACTCGTCGGTGGCGCGGAGGGCGTGACCCTCAGCATCGTCATCGTCTCGGTCGTTTTCGGCATCCAGACCACGTCGTCGCGTTACTCACCGCGGATCATGGGGATCTTCACGCGCAATCCGCTGAACGCGCTGGTCCTGAGCTTTGCCCTCAGCTCCATCCTGTACACGTTCCTGGTCCGCGCCGAGGTCAAGGTCAACTACGTGCCGACCTGGAGCGTCGCCGCCGCCGTGGTCCTCGCGCTGATCAACTTCGCGATCCTGCTTCCGTACGTCGGCTACATCTTCGAGGTGATGCGCGCTGAGACGCTGGTCAGCGGGATCATGCGCAGGGCGAGGCGTGAGCTGAGGGCGGCGGTCAACAGCCCGCACAGCCGCCGCAAACGCGCGGACCTGATGACTTCCGTGGCCCAGGTGACGGACATCGCCTTC
>JBGPOC010000228.1:0-4204 GCA_041487825.1 Candidatus Dormibacteraceae bacterium
GGCGGGCCGCCAGGTCTATAAGCCTGGACCGAGGGACAAACAGCCCGCGTGAAGGCGGGTCTTCGACCCGCCTTATGAGCGGGAACCCGGATGGTTCCCTCTCATCGCGCGTCGGCTGCGCCGAGGCGCTGCTCTCTTTCCGGTATATGGATGGGATTGTTTGAGACGGGCAGCTCCTAGCCAGGCTTGGGTGTGGTTTGGGACAAAGTCATGGCCGGGGGGACCCCGGCCAACCCTGCCACGCTAGTGCGGGCGATCTCAGTTCACCCGGTCGCGCGCGAGTGCATCATGCCGGTGCTGCCCGACAGCGTTCGGCGCAGGCGCACGCAAACCCACGTGCTGTACGGTCGGCTACGCGAGCTTGATTCGGTTCGCGCGGGGGCCCTTCTGGCTCGCCTCGATCTCAAAGCTGACGCGCTCGCCACCGGCGAGAGAGTCGAAGTTGACGCTCGAGTCGAGTCCGGTTCGGTGGAAGAAGTACTCCCGACCGTCCTCGGCGGCGATGAACCCAAAACCCCGGTCGGAAACGAGCTTCTTGATCGTGCCTGTCGGCATCTCCGTACTCCTCTTCTCGAAAGCAATTCACGCGAACGCACGGGCCCTTTCGAGAAGAATCGACGACCGCGGCGAACATCGCCCGACATCGGGCGACGGGTCTACCTTACCACCGGAGTTTCAGAGTTTCATCCCTGGTCACAGGGCAAGAAAGGCCACCCCCAGGAGGGTCGCGCCCGCCCCCAGCAGCTTTAGCGGGGCGCCTCTGCGCTCGCGGAGCTTCCACACTCCCCAGACGGCGACCGCGACCACCGCGGTCTCTCGCACCGGCGCGACGACCGAGAGGGGGGCGATGCTCAATGCGACGAGCACGAGCAGATAACCAGTCCACATGAAGAGGCCAATCACCGCACCCTGGCGCCACGTCACCGGCTGGTGCTCGCGTACCTCAGACGGCACGTCCGCCGATGATTCGGGTCGCCGCATCAGCCGCGACCTCATCGACATGGTGATCGCCAGAGCTACGGCAAGCAGCGCGATCAGCAGCCAGTCATAGAGCCATGGCGTGGTAAGCCTCACACCAACGCGGTCGACTGCGGTGTAAGCGGCGATGGACACCCCGGTGAGCAGTGCGGGGACGGTCGCGCGGCCGCTCGTCTGTGGCAGCGTCACCGCGAGGATGCCGAGGAGCAGCAGCGCGACCCCTACTAGCTGGCCCGGCGCCAACTTCTCGCCAAGCAGGCCGAGGCCGGCGACGACGGCCAGCAACGGGGCCGAACCGCGCGCGATCGGATACACGACGGAGAGCTCGCCTCGACGGTAGGCGGCCGAGAGCAGATAGAGATAGGCGAGCTCGAACACGGCCGAGACCGCCGCCAGTCCCGCCGCGGCCGGCGGCAGGCTGGGCCGGCCCGTGACGAACCAAGCGGCGATCGTGATCGGTGTGGTCACGAGCGCGGCCACGATGGTGGCGCGCCGGAAAGTTTCCATGGGGTCGCCGCTGACCTTGATGAGCACGTTCCACGTGCCGTGCAGCACGGCCGCGACCAGAGCCAGTCCGATCGCCAGCGCTATCGGGTCGGCGAGCATGCCCGGCAATGTAGCAAGGGGCGGCGAAGATCCACCCTGCGTGCGAGAATCCGCCCCAGGGGGCCGACATGATCGATACCTATTCCGAGCCGCTGACCGGCCTGGATTCCTGGTTTCTGTACGGCGAGCGTCATGAGGCGCCGCTGCACATCGGCGCGACCTACATCTTCGACGGCAAGCCTCAGGTCAAAGGTGGCCGGGGCGCCCTCGGCCTGGCGCGAACCATCGAGGAGCGGCTCCACCTCGTGCCGCGCTACCGCCAGAAGGTCATGTGGCTTCCGGGCAACCTCGGCAATCCGGTGTGGGTCGACGACCCCGACTTCGACCTCTCGTACCACGTCCGCCGGGCGGCGCTTCCAAGTCCTGGCGATGATGCTCAGCTCCGCGATTACACCGCTCGCGTGTTCGCCCGTCCCCTGGACCTCAACAAGCCTCTGTGGGAGATGACGGTGGTCGAAGGTTTGAGCGGCGGGCGCGTGGCCGTGGTGAACAAGGTGCACCACGCGATGGTCGACGGCATCTCTACGGTCGATCTCGCCACCCTTCTGCTCGACTCCGAACCTACTCCGACCAGGTACAAGCGTCCCAGGCGATGGAAGCCGCGCGCCGCGCCGACGCAGGGCGACCTCGTTCGCCGCGCCGCCCTCGAGCTTTCGCCGGTCGATGCTCTGAAAAGGCTCGCGATGCTGCGTCCTCAAGAGGTCGTCGAGACGATCATGCGGTCGCCGTGGTCAGGCGGATTGCAGCTGGCGCTCGCATGGTTGCGACCCGGCAGCCCGCTGTTCTTCAACCGGCGCATCGGGCCACATCGCCGCGTCCAATCAGTGAAGGTTGCGCTGCAGGATCTCAAGGACGTCAAGTCCGCGTTCGGCGGAACGGTGAACGACGTGGTCCTCGCTGTCATCGGAGAGGCGATGGCGCGCTGGCTCGACGAGCGTGGCGAGGCGGTGCCGCGCGTCCTGCGCGTGTTCGCGCCTGTGAGCGTCCGCGACGAAACGCTCCGCTACAAGCTCGGGAACATGGTCAGCGGCATGGTGGTGGAGGTTCCGCTCGAACCCATGACCCCCAATGAGAGGCTGAACCAGGTGACCTCGGCCACCGGGGACCTGAAGCGATCGCGGCAGGCAATCGCGGCGCATACGCTGAGCAACCTCGCGAACTTCGCTCCCGCGACGCTCCAGGCGCTGGCGGGACGCGTCGTGACGTCACAGGCGCAGTGGTCAGGCCAGTCGGTGGTGAACATCGTCGCCACCAACATCCCCGGGCCGCAGTTCCCGTTCTACACGGGCGGCGCGCAGCTCCTCGACATCTGGCCGTTCGTAGCCATCTACCACTCGTTAGGGCTCAGCCTCGCCATCGTCTCGTACAACGGAAGCGTCCACTTCGGGTTGCTCGCCGACCGCGACCTGGTGCCCGACCTCGACGACTTCGCACGCCACCTCGACCAGTCGGTAGCCGACTTCAAGCAGGCCGCGGTCCCGGCCTCAGTCGGTCGCCCTGCGCGGCCGCGCAAGCAGCCGGCCAAGAAGCCGGTAGACCTCCGGATTGACGATCAGCCCGTTGTGACTGCCCCAAACGGAGATCGCGGGAATGTCCGGACGAAGGCAGCTGCGAAAGTTCACGACGTCGTCTGAGCGCGTGTAGATCGAGGTCGTCGGCACGGCCGGTGGGAGCCGCAGGTCATGTGCGAAACGACCTTCTGCACGCAGGCGGCGGCCGAACCCGATCTCGTTGGCGGTCGTGACCATGCCGACGGCGGCCCTGGTGACCATCGCCAGGTCGGTGAAGTCGTTGAGCGGAGCGCCCAGGGTGATGACCTGCTCGAAACCCTGGGGCCGGCGCTGCGAAAGCACCTTCGCGAGCAGGCCGCCGCGGCTGTGCCCGACGAGGCTGACCGGCCTGGGGTCGCGCTCCTGGATCTCAGCCATGCGGTGGCGCAGGCCGGCCAGCATGTGCTCCGAATGGAGCACGTTGAGCTGAATGCCGGAGAGGTGCGAGCTGTACCCGATCCGCTGCAGCCAGCCGTGAAGCAGGCGCAGAGACCAGTCGCCGGCCAGGAACCCGGGCACGAGCAGGACCGCGCGGCCGTCGCCGCGGGGCACGCCACGCCCGCGGAAGACAGGGTCCTTCCAGAGCGCGTTCAGCTCGCGAAGCGCAAACGGATCCCAGAACCTCACTGGTTGGGATGGTAGGTTGTGGGCGCAGTGGAGCGAACCGTCCTCACCACGGGCGCCGGCAGCGGCATCGGGCTGGCGACCGTGATCGAGCTGGCGCGGCGGGGCTTCGATTCGGTGGCGGGCGTACGCTCGCAGGCGAGGGCGCGCGCGGTGACCCGGGCCGCGCGAGCAGCGGGCGTCAAGGTCCGTACGGTGCTTGTCGACGTCACCCAGCCCGATGACTGCAAACGCGTGATGTCACACCTGAAGCCGTACGGCCTCGTCAACAATGCGGGCGTCCCCGCCAGCGGCGCGATCGAAGACGTTGGCGACGAGGAAGCTCGCGCCGCTTTCGAAACCATGGTGCTCGGCCCGATGCGGCTCGCGAGGCTGGCGATCCCCCACATGCGAGCCCACGGTGGCGGGCGCATCGTCAACATCTCGTCGATCTACGGATTGATGAC
>JBGPOC010000229.1:0-4201 GCA_041487825.1 Candidatus Dormibacteraceae bacterium
CACCAGGACCTTGGGCGGCCTCTGCCCGTCGCGCTCCCGCATCAGGGCAAGCGGCCAGAGGTCGCGCACCTCCCGCTCATCCAGCGCCGCCGCCCCGACAATCCTCTCGATCTCGGCCCTCATCGACGCCCCACCAGCGCGGCAGGGTTGGCCGGGGCCCCCCCGGCCATGACTTTGTCCCAATACCTCCACGCGTTGCCTGGAGTAGCTATTTCTGTAATTAGTCCCATCCATATACCGGAAAAGAGCAGCCGCGTCGGCGGAGCCGACCCGGCGATGAGGGAAACCATCCGGGTTTCCCTCATGCGGCTTTCGCCGCGAATGTCCCGGCCAGCCAACCGGTGAGGATCGGGACGCCGAAGCCGCACGGCCCCGCGTAGTCGAAGCCGCCGAGCACCGCGCCGGCGGCGAAGAGGTTCGCGTAAGGGGCCCTCCCTCCACCATCGAGCGGCCGTAGGCGGCTGTCGGTCATGAGCCCGCTTCGCATCTCCGCGGCCGCGTCCAGGTATTCCTGATGTCGCAGCCGCGCCCCGCCGGCACCTGCAGGGTGGCCTTCGTGGAAGACCTCGAGGCCTAAAAGGGGCTCGGTGGGCCGGCGGCCGCCGCGAATCCCACCCCCGATGTGGTGGCCGGTGGCGAGAACGAAGGCGTCGGCGCGGAAAGCCCGGTCTCCGGCGCGTGCGGCGGTTATCCGACCTGCTTCCGAATCGAAAGATTGCACGTCGGCCCTGACCGCGCTGAGACCGATCGTCTGTTGCAGCCTCCAACCGTGCGGGGACGGCGGCGCCGACAGCAGCTCGAAGCTGTCGGGTGGGAGACCTGTGAAGCCGGGGGGATACGCCACCGTCGCTGCCTTGACTCTCAACGTCGGGGCCCGCCGTCCGTAGAGGTCAGTCAGGGACGCCGAACCTGGCAGGTCCGCGATCGAGACGTCTTCCGCGAACGCATCGATGCCGTGCAGCTCCTTCAACGCCTGGGCTGTCGAGGCGGCGTCGTAATCACCCACCTGCGGCACGCCGACCACGGCAACTCGTCGACCGGCCAGCGCGCGCAGCTCGCCGCCGGCGACCGTCGCCGGGACCAGGTTCGCGGGTCGGGCAAGTCCATGGATGTCGGCGTACAGGCCACGGGTCCGCCATCCGCCTTCGAACTTGAGGCCGCCTTTCTCGAGAGCAAGGTGGAGGGCCTGGATCGCCGTGTCGAGCTCGGTGGCGATGCGAACCGAGTCCAGCCCGAGGCGGGTGAACGGATGGTGAGGCTCCAACTTGAGGATGGCGTCGAGGTCATCGACTATCTCCATCGCGCCCGCATAAAGGGCGGTGGCGCCCGGCGCGCGGGCCAACAGCGTCACCTCGGCACCGGCCCGCCTTGCCGCCAGCGATGCGCAGTAGCCGGCAAAACCGCCCCCGACCACGACGACCCGGCTCAAAGCTTGACGATGCGACGAGTGTCGGCAACATCGCGACGCAACTGATACACCAGCTCGTCCGTGCTCGGGAATGTGATGTCCGGGTGAAGATAGCGAACGAACCTGAGCTCGAGGCGCTTCTGGTAAAGGTCGCCCTCGTAGTCGAGCAGGAACGCCTCGACGCGAAGCTGCGTGCCCCCGAAGGTGGGCCGATAGCCCACGGACAGCGCCGCGATGAACGTGCCGTCGCTCGAGATCGCCCTGCCTGCGTACGCGCCAAGGGCTGGGACCAGCTTGTTCGGCTCGATCGCGATGTTGGCCGTAGGGAAGCCCAGGCGGCGGCCGACCTTGTCCCCGGCCTCGACCGGGCCCGCCATCGAGTACTCGCGTCCGAGCAGGCGCGTCGCCTCCTCCATCTCCCCGAGCGTCACGAGCCTTCGCACGTCCGAGCTGTGCAGCTCCTTCCCATGCAACGTGAAGGGAGGCACCACTTCGGCCGCGTACCCGTTCGATCGCAGCCAATCGGCGTTGCCGCGACGCTCGCGACCAAATGCGAAATCGAATCCGATCACCCACCGGCGAACATCCATCGCGGGCGCCAGGAGATCGACGAACTCCCGCGGCGACAATGCGGCCAGGGCCCGGTCGAAGCGAATCACGATCGTGTGCTCGATTCCCAACGACTCGACCAGCGCGAGCTTTTCCTGCAGCGTCGTGACCGACTGCGGGCAGTTGGCGGGGTCGAGCACGCAGCGTGGGTGCGGCTCGAAGGTCATCAACGCCGGCTGCGCTCCATCGGCCTTTGCGCCGGCGACCGTGCGCCGGATGACGTCGGCATGCCCCACGTGCACGCCGTCGAAGCTGCCGACGGTCAGGGCCACCGCACCGATCGGGCTCGTAGGGAGCCCCATGTGCACTAACAGGTGAGCCCTCCGGGACTCACCTAGGTGAGCACCTTCTCGGGGACGAATGTCCTTCGCAGCGGGTCGGCATGGCCGAGGGCGACGAGGCGGCCGTCGAGGTCGTGGGCCCTTACCATGCCCGGGCCGGGCTCAGGCAAAACGCGCACGGACCGGCCCTGCCTCACCATCGCCTCCTGCTCGACGTTGAGCCTGACCCGCTCCATGTCCGGCAGTATGACTTCGGCGGGAAGCAGCCGAGCGCGCACCTCATCCGCGGTGGTCATGGCGTCAATTCTCACGGCCTCCTCGATCACAAGCGGACCGTACGCGGTACGCACCAGCCGCCCCAGGTACCCGCCAACGCCGAGCCGCCGGCCGAGGTCGCGGGCGATGGAGCGGAGGTAGGTCCCGCTGCCACAACGGATCTCGACCTGTGCCACCGCCTCCGGGCCGGGTTTGAAGTCGAGAACTCGCGCCTCGTACACCTCGACCTCACGCGCATGCGGGCGGGGTTCCTCGCCCCGCCTGGCGAGCGCATACGCCCGCTTGCCGTCGACCTTGACGGCGGAGAACGCCGGCGGCTCCTGGAGGATGCGTCCGGAGAAGGCCTGCAGCGCGACCACGATGTCCTCCTCCGTCAGTGCGCTGGGATCGCCGACCGGCTCGCGGTCGGCCTCGGCGTCGTCGGTCGCGGTCGTGAAGCCCAGGTGTATATCGGCCACGTAGGTCTTCGGAAGCCGCAGCGCGAACTCGGCCAGGCGTGTGGCCGACTCAAAGAGGATCGGGAGCACGCCCGTGGCCAGGGGATCGAGGGTGCCGGCATGCCCGACGCGATTCGCCCCCGTCAACCGGCGGAGGCGGCTGACGACGGTGAAAGAGGTGTCGCCGGCGCCCTTGTCGACGTTCAGGACCCCAGTCGAGAAACCCGTCAGGTCAGCTCTTCGTCGAGGCGGCACCGATCGCCTCCTTGGCGGTTGCGAGGACGAGCTTCACCGCCTCGTCCATCGGCATGCCGACCTCCGCCCCGGCCGCCCTGATGTGTCCGCCACCGCCGAAGATCGCGCACATCGCGGCCGCGTCTACGCCGCCCCGGCTGCGGACGCTGATCTTTGTGAGGTCGCCGTTGACCTCCTTGAACAGAATCGCGAGCTCCAACCCGGCGATGCTGTTGAGGGTGTCGATGATTCCCTCCGACTCGGCCATGACCGCGTTTGCCTCGCGCAGCATTCGGCGCGAAACCTTGGCCCACGCCAATCTTCCCTCCAGCTCGACACGCATCGTCGCGAGCGCCAGGCCGCTCAGCTTCAGCGTCGTTTCCGGGCGCATCTTGTAGACGAGCGTCGCGATGTGCCCCGGGTCGGCGCCAAGGCGCGCCAGCCTGGCCGCGTCCTCGAGAGCTCGAGGCGTCGTGTTCTCGTGGCGGAAGCCGCCAGTGTCGGTCAGCAGGGCGACATACAGATTGGTGGCGATGGTCGCGGTGATGGGATACCCGAAGTGATCGAGCATCTGCGTCACCATCTGCCCGACGGCGGACGCTTCCGGGTCGATGACGTTCACGTGCCCGAAGCGCGAGTTCGAAGGGTGGTGGTCGACGTTGACGATGGTGGCGTGGGAGGCGATGCGATTCACGCTGCTGCCCGAGCGCTCAAGGTTGCCGGAGTCGAAGAAGAACACGAGGTGTGGGTCGATCCCCCGCC
Source organism: Candidatus Dormibacteraceae bacterium (assembly GCA_041487825.1). Classification (GTDB taxonomy): domain Bacteria; phylum Chloroflexota; class Dormibacteria; order Dormibacterales; family Dormibacteraceae; genus Palsa-872. Next base: position 4,008 of record JBGPOC010000229.1, read on the forward strand.
TGGGCTCCTCCTCGATGTCGTCAAAGCCGGGTAGGAATGTGTACATCTGAGGCAGCGGCGGCGGGATGAGCACCCATACCTGTTTGCCGGCCGAGCGCAGGGCCTCCGCAAACGCCAGGCTGCAGCCCAGCGTGTCACCGTCCGCATCCTTGTGACCGAAGATCAGGATCTCGTCGTTCGCGTCGATGAGCTCC
>JBGPOC010000230.1:0-4143 GCA_041487825.1 Candidatus Dormibacteraceae bacterium
GCCGGTCATCAGCTCTTGCAGCTTCGCGAAGGCGACCATGCTGCCGGCGAACGAGACCGATCCGATGACGATGCTGAACACGCTGGGAAACGCGAGCGTGAAAGACGGGTGCTCGCCGAATCGAAGCAGCTCGGCGACCGCCACGAGCGCGGCGGCGCCCCCGCCCACGCCGTTGAATAGCGCGACCATCTGCGGGATGGCCGTCATCTTCACCATGCGTGCGCCAATGGTCCCCACGAGCGCTCCGATGACGACGCCGATCACGATGATCGTCGCGCCCGCGGTCGTGAAGTGGAGCAGCGGAAGCGTCGCGAGGAGAGCGATCACCATGCCGGCAGCTGCGGTGAAGTTGCCGTTGCGCGCGCTCTTTGGGGAGCTCAACTGCTTCAGCCCCAGGATGAAGAGCACAGCAGCGACGAGGTACGCGAGAGCGATCGCCAGATTCATTTCGCCGTGGTCTTCGACTCAGCTGTCTTGGCAGCCTGTCGCCCTTTGAACATCTCGAGCATCCGGTCGGTCACGACAAATCCGCCCACCACGTTGGTGGTCGCGAGGATTACGGCGACCAGCCCGATCGCGATGGTCACGGGCGAGTGCGCGCCCGCGGCGATCACGATCGCGCCCACGAGGATGATCCCGTGGATTGCGTTCGTCCCCGACATCAGCGGCGTGTGCAGGATCGTCGGCACCTTGGAGATGACCTCGATGCCGACGAAGATGGCCAGCACGAAGAAGGTCAGCTCGTTGAGCAGCTCGTTGGTCACTGGCTGGCTCCGACCATCTGCTTGGCCCTCTCATTGACGATTTCCCCGCCGTGCGTGATACAGCACCCCTTGGTGATCTCGTCGTTGAAATCGAGGTTGATCGCTCCGTCCTTGACCAGGTGCAGCAGCAGGTTGGCGACGTTGCGCGCATAGAGTTGGCTCGCGTGCAGCGGCATCGTGGAAGGCACGTTGCGCGTGCCGATGATCGTGACGCCGTCGACGTCCAGCTCCTTCCCCGCCTGGGTCAGCTCGACGTTGCCGCCCGTCTCCGCGGCGAGGTCGACGATGACGGAGCCCGGACGCATTCCCCTGACCATGTCTGCCGTCACCAGCAGGGGCGCCCGCTTGCCGGGGATGGCGGCGGTGGTGATGACGACGTCGGACTTGGCGACGTGCTCGCCGATCAGCTCGCGCTGCTTGCGGAGAAACTCCTCCGACTGCTCACGCGCGTATCCGCCCTCCCCCTCCTGTGTTTCCAGTGGGAGCTCGATGAACGTCGCCCCGAGCGACTGGACCTCCTCCTTGACCGCCGGGCGGACGTCATACGCGGATACGACGGCCCCCAGCCGCCTGGCCGTGGCGATTGCCTGGAGGCCGGCGACTCCGGCTCCCATGACCAGCACGCGAGCGGGCGCGACCGTTCCCGCGGCGGTCATCATCATCGGAAAGAACTTGCCGAGGCGGCCGGCGGCCATCAGGACAGCCTTGTAACCGGCGGCTGACGCCTGCGACGAAAGAGCGTCCATCGACTGGGCACGGGAGATGCGCGGCACCAGCTCCAGGCTGAACGCGGTGACGCCGCGACTGGCCAGCGCCTTGACTATGTCGCCCTGCGTGGCGGGCTGCAGGAAGCTGATGAGCACCGAATCCTTGGGCAGGAGCTCCACCTCCGCGGCGCTCGGCGCCTGGACCTTGAGGACGACGGCCGCGTCCTTGAGCAGTGGAGCCTCGCCCTTGACCACCTTGACCCCGGCCTGCACATAGGCCTCGTCGGTCAGGAACGCCGCCGACCCCGCGCCCTCCTCCACCGAGACCTCGAGACCCGCCGCCACGAGCTTGGCGGCGGTGTCCGGGACGAGCGCCACGCGTTGCTCATCCTCCGCACGCTCTTTCGGGATGGCGACCTTCACAGCTTCAAGGACTGTAAAGGAAATGGCGTTCCGGCCCGCGCCGCTCCGTGACCGGTAGGAGGAGGCTGTTCGTTCCAACAGGCGCGTAACATTCTTAATTCGCGCCACAAGAAACGAAATTGACCGAGCACATAATCAACGACCTGACCATCCAGGCTGCGACCGTCAACGGGTCCGGGAGCCAGACGGCAAACCTGGTCCTGACACGTGCGATTTTCAAAATGGGAATCCCCGTCGCGCCCAAAAACGTCTTCCCCTCCAACATCGAGGGCCTGCCGACGTGGTACCAGCTGCGCATCACCCCGGCGGGTCACATGGCCCGAACCGACCAGGTGGACGTGCTGGTCGCGTTCAACCCGTCGACCTGGCGCGAAGACCTGCGGTCGGTGCGTCCCGGTGGCGCAGTCATCCACGAAGAGGCCTTCTCGACCGCGGATGCGCGCACGGATCTCACCTACTACCCCGTCCCGTTCTCCAAGCTCGCCAAGGCGAAGATCCAGAACGACACGCTGCGCAAGCAGCTCGCAAACATGATCTACGTGGGGGTTGTCGCCGGCCTGCTCGGAATTCCATGGGGGGCGCTCGAGCATGGCGTGAAACGCCAGTTCCTGACCAAGCCGAAGGCGGTCCAGGTCAATCTCGACGCCATCAAGGTCGGCCTCGACTACTGGCAGGACAACTGCTCGAAAACCGACCAGTTCCGCCTGGAGTCGATGACGGGGCTGGTCGAGGGCAAGGTGCTCGTCGAGGGCAACCAGGCCGCGGCGCTCGGCGCCCTGATGGGCGGCGTGACGGTGGCGGCGTGGTACCCGATCACGCCCTCCTCATCGCTATGCGAGTACCTGATCGCGTACACGGATCGCTTCCGAACCGACCCGGCGACCGGCGAGAAGCGGATCGCCATCGTCCAGGCCGAGGACGAGCTCGCGGCTGTCGGCATGGCGCTCGGCGCCGGCTGGGCGGGCGCGCGCGCGATGACGTCGACGTCGGGGCCAGGCATGTCGCTCATGGCCGAGTTCGCCGGCCTCGGCTATTACGCCGAGGTGCCCGTGGTGATATTCGACATCCAGCGGATCGGGCCTTCGACCGGGCTGCCGACCCGCACCTCGCAGGGCGACATCGGTTTCGCGTACACGCTCTCGCATGGCGACACCAAGCACCTGGTGCTTCTCCCGGGCACGGTCGAGGAGTGCTATGAGTTCGGCCGCGACGCCTTCGACTACGCGGACCGGTTCCAGACGCCGGTGTTCGTCCTCTCCGACCTCGATCTCGGCATGAACCTGTGGATGACGCCGGCTTTCAAGTACCCGGACAAGCCGTTCGACCGCGGCAAGGTACTCTCGCAGGCCGACCTCGAGCGGCTGCGCGGCGAGTGGGGCCGGTACAAGGATGTCGACGGCGACGCCGTCACCTACCGCACCGTGCCCGGCACCGATCATCCGGCCGCCGGTTTCTTCACGCGCGGCTCTGGCCACGACGAATACGCCCGGTACACCGAGAACGCGGATGCTTACGCCCGCAACATGGACCGGCTCGCGCGCAAGCTCGAGACCGCGCGCGCCGCGCTTCCCGCTCCAGTCCTGGACGAATCGGGTTCATCCATCGGTTTGATCGCGTTCGGTTCCACCCACGCGGCGGTGCTCGAGGCCCGACAGACCCTTGCCGCGGCCGGCCGCCCGGTGGACTACATGCGCGTGCGCGCGCTGCCGCTCTCTTCCGAGGTCGGCGCGTTCGTCGCTCGCCATGAGCGCGTCTACGTCGTGGAGCAAAATCGCGACGGCCAGGTCTTCGATCTCATCCGGCTAGACCTGCCGCCAGAACTGGTCGGGCGCGTGCGTTCGATCCGCCACTACAACGGCCAGCCCATCCCGGCGATCGCCATCTCAGAACCCATCCTGCAATCGGAGGCTGTACCCGCATGAGCGTCACCGTCAACCGGATCGGCCTGCCTCGAGACGCGTACAAGGGCGCGGCGACGACCCTGTGCGCCGGCTGCGGGCACAACTCGATCACCAACCACATGATCAAGGCCCTGTACGAGCTCGGCGTCGAGCCGCACAACCTGGCCAAGATGTCGGGCATCGGCTGCTCGTCGAAGACGCCTGCATATTTCGTCGAAACGGCCCACGGATTCAACGGCGTGCACGGGCGCATGCCGTCGCTCACGACAGGCGCTCAGCTCGCCAACAGGCAGCTGATCATGCTGGGGGTCTCCGGCGACGGCGACACGGCCTCGATCGGACTCGGCC
>JBGPOC010000231.1:0-4134 GCA_041487825.1 Candidatus Dormibacteraceae bacterium
CATCGTTCTCGACCGAGCCGCCGGATGTCGCGACGGCGGTCTTCTACGGCCTGGGTTCGGACGGCACGGTGGGCGCAGCGCGAAACACGGTCAAGATCATCGGCGAGCACACCGACCTCTTCGCCCAGGGCTATTTCGTGCTCGACTCCAAGAAGTCGGGCTCGGTGACGGCATCGCACCTTCGGTGCGGCCCCCGACCCATCCAATCCAGCTACCTGGTCCAGCGGGCGGGCTTCGTCGCCTGCCACCAGTTCGGCTTCCTCGAGAGGCTCGACGTTCTCGGCTGCGCGGCCGAGGGCGGGACGTTCCTGCTCAACAGCCCGTTCGGTCCGGACGAGGTCTGGGGGCGGATCCCGGTCGAGGTGCAGCGCCAGATCATCGACAAGCGCCTGCATTTCCACGTCATCGACGCCAGCCGGGTCGCGCGCGACGCGGGCCTGCCCGGCCGCGTCAACACGGTGCTCCAGGCCTGCTACTTCGCGCTCGCGGGCGTACTCCCGCAGGACCAGGCGATCGCGGCCATCAAGGCGGCTATCGAACGGACCTATGCCAAGCGCGGGGCGGCGGTGATGGACCGGAATTACGTTGCGGTCGACCTGGCGCTCGCCGAGCTGCACGAGGTGATGGTGCCGGCGACCACCGCCGGCGACGTGCACGTCCGCCCGGTCGTTCCGCCCGAGGCGCCACCCTTCGTCCAGCGCGTCACCGCCGAGATGATCGCCGGACGTGGCGATCTACTGCCGGTATCCGCGCTCAGCGTCGACGGTACGTTCCCGGTTGGCACGGCGCGATGGGAGCGCCGCGACATCGCGGAGGAGCTCCCACTGTGGGACCCGACCATCTGCATCGACTGCGCCAAGTGCACGCTGGTCTGCCCCCATGCCGCCATCCGGATGAAGGTCTTCTCGCCCGACCTGCTGGCCGATGCTCCCGCCGGCTTCCAGTCCAAGGAATGGAAATCCAAGGAACAACCGGGGATGGTGATGTCCATCCAGATCGCGCCGGACGACTGCAACGGATGCGGCACCTGCGCCGACTACTGCCCGGCACACAGCAAGCAGGTTGCGAAGCACAAGTCCATCGACATGGGCACCAAGGACGGCCGGCTCGAGACCGAGCGAGTCAACTGGGAGTTCTTCAAGTCGCTTCCCGAGTTCGACCGCACCCAGGTGAAGGTGGCGACGATCAAGGGCTCGCAGATGCTCGAGCCGTTGTTCGAGTTCTCCGGAGCGTGCAAAGGCTGTGGCGAAACGCCCTACTTGAAGCTGCTCACCCAGATGTACGGCGACCGGATCATGGTCGCCAACGCCACCGGGTGCTCGTCGATCTTCGGCGGCAACCTGCCGACGACGCCATGGGCGACCAACCTGGAAGGGCGCGGCCCGGCCTGGGCCAACTCGCTCTTCGAGGACAACGCGGAGTTCGGGCTCGGGATGCGCCTGGCGCTGGACAACCTGGCGTCGACCGCGAGGAGGCTGCTCATTGAAATGGCACCCGAGATCGGCTCCGACCTGCTCGCTGCGATCCTCGCCGCCGACCAGCTTTCAGAGGCTGGTATCGCGGCACAGCGCGGGCGGGTGGAGATGCTCCGCGCGAGGCTTGCCACGCTGATCTCCGGTCAGAGTGAGCTGCACTCGGCGGCGGCGCGGCTGTCCGAGCTTGCCGACCACCTCGTGCGGAAAAGCGTCTGGATCGTAGGGGGAGACGGCTGGGCCTACGACATCGGGTTCGGAGGGCTGGACCACGTTCTCGCGTCGGGTCGGGACGTCAAGATCCTGGTCCTCGACACCGAGGTCTACTCGAACACCGGCGGGCAGGCCTCGAAGGCGACGCCGCGAGGCGCCATCGCGAAGTTCGCCTCCGCCGGCAAGCGGACGGGCAAGAAGGACCTCGGACTGATCGCCACCGCGTACGGCAACGTGTACGTGGCGCAGATCGCGCTGGGGGCGGACAACGCCCAGACGGTGAAGGCGTTCGCCGAGGCCGAGAGCCACGTCGGACCCTCGCTCATCATCGCGTACGCGACGTGCATCGCCCACGGCATCGACATGGCCACGGGCATGTCGCACATGAAGGACGCGGTCGACAGCGGGTACTGGCCCCTCTACCGCTTCGACCCGAGGAGTGAGGCGGAGGGCACGCATCCGCTGGTCCTCGATTCGAAGGCGCCGACAATCCCGCTGCGCGAGTTCGCCGCCAAGGAGGGCCGGTACACCCTGCTGGCGCGATCGAAGCCCGACCTGGCTCAGCGCTTGATGACAATCGCGCAGGCCGACGTCGACGAGCGCCGGCATCTGTACGAGCAGATGGCGGGCGTTGAGCGGCACGCGCCGGATGACTCTGTCACCAACCGCGGCGAGCCTGAACCGGCAAACGTCGAGGCTCAAACCAAGGAGCCAGAGGAGGAGCTGCCATGAGCGCAGACCTGCGGACCACCTACCTGGGCATGGAGCTGGCGAACCCGCTTGTCGCCGCTGCATCGCCGCTCTCGGGAACGTTGGACGGGTTGCTTCGGCTCGAGGAGGCGGGCGCGTCTGCGATCGTGCTTCAGTCGCTGTTCGAGGAGCAGATCGAGCACCACGAGCTCAGCGTTCATTCGATCCTGGAAACCGGCACCGACAGCTTTCCGGAGGTCCACAACTTCTTCTCCGGATTGGACGATTACAACACCGGGCCGGAGTCTTACCTGCAGATGGTGGAACAGGCCAAGGACCGGCTGAAGGTGCCGGTCATTGCAAGCATCAACGGCGTGTCGCGAGGCGGTTGGACGCGATACGCGCGCCTCCTGGAGCAGGCCGGCGCTGACGCCCTGGAGCTGAACATCTACTTCGTGGCCGCCGACCCCAAGGTCACCTCGTCCGAGGTCGAGGCACGCTACGTCGACCTGGTCGGTGAGGTCGCCGCATCAATATCCATACCGCTGGCGGTCAAGGTCGGGCCGTACTTCTCCTCTATGGCGAACATGGCGCAGCGTCTCGCCGACGCCGGCGCCGGCGGGCTGGTCCTGTTCAACCGCTTCCTGTACCCGGACATCTCGTTGACCCGCATGAAGGTCGTGCCGACGTTGAATTTGAGCTCCTCATACGAGTCCCTGATGCCCCTTCGCTGGATTGCAATCATCAGCGGCCAGGTGAAGATCTCGCTCGCGGCGTGCACCGGCGTGCACACGACGCACGACGTGATCAAGCTGCTGATGGCCGGCGCGGACGTCACGATGATGGCGTCGGCGCTCCTGCGTCGCGGTCCAGCTCATCTCCAGCAGGTCCTGAACGGGGTGCGCGCCTGGCTGGACGAGTTCGAGTACGAGTCGGTGGGCCAGCTCAAGGGCAGCATGAGCCAGTCGTCGTCGCCCGACCCCGCAGCCTTCGAGCGCGCCAACTACATGCGGACCCTGGTCGATTTCACCGTGGCCTCACCCGACCCGCGACACTTCTACGCGCGGCGCGACCCGATCCCGTGGGACTAGCTGGCGATGCTCGCCGGTGCGAAAGGCCATGCGGTCGGCCTCTCGGCGTGCCGTCGCCCGCGCCGTGAGCTGCGAGTTGCGGCGTCCGGCCCGAATCGACCAGGCCTCTCGGCGCTCGGACGCGCCCCGCGAACCGAAGTAAGCTGGCCGGCGCTAGAGTTCGGCCTGATGCCGAACGCCAGGGAGGCGGGGCCGTGAGCCGGGATCAGGCTGAGAGCGAGGGCGGGCTCATCGACTTCTATCCGTATCGGCGGCGCTTTCCGACCTATCACCAGCTCCCACCGGAAGGCAGGGACCGCGGCAGCATCCTCGAGGAGCTGGCGACGATGGCCGGCGAGGAAGATCGCATCGCCGACCTCGGCCGGGTGTCGGGGTCGATCTACCACGGCGGACACGATCACTACCGCTTCCTCACCGAAGCGTTCCGCCTGTTCGCGCACGCCAACGTGCTGCAGCGGGACATGTACCCGAGCGCCACCAAGCTCGAGGCCGAGATCGTGGCGATGACCGCGGCGATGCTCCACGGCGACGCCGTGTCGGAGCACCACCCCGGCGAGGAGGCATGCGGGGTCGTGACGTTCGGCGGCACCGAGAGCCTGATCAACCCAATGCTCACGTACCGCGACCGCGGCCGCGCGGAAAAAGGCATCACCGAGCCGGAGGTCATC
>JBGPOC010000232.1:0-4127 GCA_041487825.1 Candidatus Dormibacteraceae bacterium
GAACGCCGGGCTGAGGCTCAGCATCAAGGGTGGGCGTCACCCGCTGGTCGAGCACAGCTTGCCCGCCGGCGTCTTCGTCGCCAATGACCTCGAGCTGGATCCCGACTCGGAGCAGATCACGATTCTGACCGGGCCCAACATGGCGGGCAAGTCCACCTACCTCCGGCAGGCGGCGGTCATCGTGCTGCTGGCGCAATGCGGGAGCTTCGTTCCGGCGGAGCGCGCCGTCATCGGCCTGGCCGACCGGATCTTCACGCGGGTCGGCGCGCACGACGACATCACCGCGGGCATGTCGACATTCATGGTGGAGATGACAGAGACCGCATACATCCTCAACCACGCAACGCGTGCGTCGTTGGTCATCCTCGACGAGGTGGGGAGGGGGACCTCGACGTACGACGGCCTGTCCATCGCGCAGTCGGTCGTCGAGCACATTCACGACTCGCCAAGGCTCGGCTGCCGCACGCTGTTCGCCACCCACTACCACGAGCTGACAGCCCTGGGTTCTGATGGGGGGAGTACCCCCCATGCGCCCGCTGGGCAAAGCCCTTTCCCCGGCGCGCCCCCCCGACGGCTGACTCGCGTCCGCAACCAGCGGGTGGAGGTGCTCGAAGAGGGAGAGACGGTGCGCTTCCTGCACAGGGTCGTTCCCGGAGGTGCCGACCGCTCGTACGGGATCCACGTGGCTGCGCTGGCCGGCCTTCCGTCGGGTGTCATCGCGCGGGCGCGCCAGGTGCTGGCCGAGCTGGAGCGTCAGCGTCCGCTCGAGCCGCCCGAGCAGCAGCTCGGCCTACCGATGGAGATGGCACCCGACCCGCTGCGGAAGGAGCTCGAAGAGCTCGAGCCTGATTCGCTAAGCCCGCTCGAAGCGCTGCAGAAACTCTACGAGCTGCGCTCGAGGGCGACGAACGCGTGACATCCATCCATCTACTCGCCCCGGAGGTCGCCGACGCCATCGCGGCGGGCGAAGTGATCGAGCGGCCGGCGTCGGTGGTGAAGGAACTGGTCGAGAACGCGCTCGACGCGGACGCCAGGCGCATCAACATCGACGTTCGTGGGGCGGGCAAGATCTCGATCCGGGTCAGCGACGACGGCCGGGGGATCTCGGCCGACGACCTGGCGATGGCCTTTGTCCGGCACGCGACGAGCAAGGTGGCGAAGCTCGCTGACCTCGATGCGATAGCGAGCCTCGGATTCCGGGGTGAGGCGCTCGCGAGCATCGCTTCGGTCGCGGATGTGGAATGCGCGAGCGATGGGACGCGCATCCGCGTTCGCGCGGGTGAAGTCGTCGAGCAGGGCGCCGGGCCCCTCCTGCCGGGCGTGACCCTGGAGGTCAGGGACCTCTTCGCCAACGTGCCGGCCCGCCTGAAGTTCCTCAAGTCGGACGCCACCGAGGTCGCTGCCATCAAGGATGTGTCCAGCGCGTTCACCGTTCTGCACCCGCACGTGCGGTTCCAGCTCACCGTCGACGCCAGGGCTTCGATCAGCAGCACCGGCGACGGCGACCGCCGGCGCGCGATCGCCTCGGTGTTCGGAGCCCCGGTCTCTGCCGAAATGCTCGAGATGGTCGGCATGCCGCTGGTGACCGGAATGGTCAGTCAACCCCGGATGAGTCGAGGCAGCCGCGATGGAATCGTGCTCGCCGTTAACGGCCGGCCGATCAGTTCACGCTCGCTCGTGTTCGCGCTGGAGGAGTGCTACCAGGGAATGCTCGAGCGTGGTCGCCATCCGATTGCGGTGATCGATATCGGCATCGATCCGGAGCTGGTCGACGTGAACGTCCATCCGGCAAAGCGCGAGGTGCGTTTCCGAGAGGAGGGGGCCGTCTTCGCGGCGCTGCAGCGGGCGGTGCGGGTCGCGCTGGGCGGAAGCGAACCGTACCGCTACCGAGCAGTCGAAGGGGTTGCTGCAGCGACCGTGGGTCACGAGATGCCCCTGCTCACCCTGCACGAGGCCGCGGCATCGGTCGCGACGGCCGAGAACAGCGGGCCGCGCGTGGCGGAGAGCGTCCTTCGCCCCATCGGCCAGGTGGGCCCCGGCTACCTGGTGGCCGAGGGACCGGATGGACTTGTCCTGGTCGATCAGCATGCAGCCCATGAGCGCGTCCTGTACAACCGGCTGCTGGACAGACTCCGGACCGGACGTGGGATGAGCCAGGCGTTGCTGATGCCGCAGGCTGTGGACGTCGAGCCCCGGCTGATGGCCGCCGCCGCGGACCACAGGGCAGATCTCGCCAGCCTGGGGCTGGAGTACGAGGAGTTCGGACCTCGGAGCTTGCGGATCACCGCGGTGCCGGTCGAGATGCCCGCCGGTCGGGCGACGGCGGCGGTACAGGAAACCCTCGCCGCGCTGGCCGAGAATCGCGGCGACGGAGCGATGGAGAAGGCGGCCGCGGCGCTCGCATGCCACTCGGCGGTGCGCTTCGGGGACGTCCTCGATGTGGCCGAGCAGCGAAGGCTGCTGGTCGACCTCGAGTCGTCCGAGGAATCCGTCACGTGCCCGCACGGTCGCCCGACACGCCTGCTCCTGGGGTGGCGGGACCTGACACGCCACTTCCGGAGGAACTACTGAACCGACGTCCGCCAATCTGGTTGGCGGCGTATATGGTCGTCCTCGTCATCTGGCTGGCCGGCCTCTACCTGCCGCTGTTTTTCTCCGGTTTCCCAAGAACGATCGACCCCCTCGATTTCAGCAACTACTACGCTGGGGCGAAAATCGGCCTCGGGTACGGCTGGAGCCACATCTACGACATCGGCCTGCAGCGGCAGGCGTTTTACCAGCTCCACCCGCCCACTGACGTTTTCGACTGGCGCGTGTACTTCGTGAGCCCGCCGCCGGTCGCCTGGCTGGTCGCTCCCCTCACCCTTCTGCCGTTGGCGCCGGCATTCTGGAGCTTCGCCGCCGTCTCGGCCGTGGCGTTCGCTGCTGCCGGGTGGCTCGCGGTGCCCTTCACCGGCATCGGCCGGGTGGCGGCCTTCCTGACCGCCGCGTGCGTCTATCCGGTCCTCATCGCCATTCAGACCGGCCAGGTAACCCCTTTGATTGCGGCGGCGACGGTGGCGGCGTGGTGGCTGGCTCGACGTGGCAACCAGGTGGCGGCGGGCCTGGTCCTGGTGGCCCTCGTGCTCAAGCCCCAGGTCGCCATCCTGGTCCCTGCGGCCTTGCTGATCGCCGGCCGGAGACGGCTGTTCCTGGCCTGGCTCTGCGGGGCGGCCGCGATCACGCTGGTTGCGCTGGCCAGCCTGGGCGGAGGCGGCCTCGACGAGCTCGGCTCGGCGCTCAGCCTGGAGCGGGGGCAGGCGGCCAACCTGGCCTGGACGCTCGCCGGCCTGTTCGGGGCGGGGCCTTTGACTATCGGCCTCGGGTTGTTGTGCGGCGCCATCGCCCTTGTGACTGCCTACGCCCACAGGCGGCGAAACCTCGAGCTGGTCGTGGTGGCCGGCATCCTGGGAACGCTCCTGGCCGCGCCGTATCACAACCCCTCCGACTTCGCCATCCTCGCCCCAGCCGCATGGCTCTATCTCCGAACCGGCGTGCCGGCCTGGCACTGGGCGTGGCTGGCCCTCGGCCTGGTGGCGACCTACCTCGCGGCCGGCTTCGGCCCTGGCATGTTGTTGGTCTTCACGCTCGGTTGGCTGGGCCTTTTGGTCGCCCTGGCGTTCATCAAGCAGCCGGCACACGGCGCTCCCTCTGCGGGTGGGATCGAGCCTGTTTCCGTGAGCGGATGATCACACGCCTCACGCCGGCGGCCATCGGCAGTCGCGTCTGGCCGCTGATTGCGATGGCGGGCGTGGCAATTGGGATCTTTCCCAGGTTGCGCTGGATCAACATCTACGAAGATCAGGCGGTTCTGGCGGGGCAGGCCATGCAGGTGGCCGCAGGGCAGGTGCCCTACCGCGATTTCTTTGCAGGCATTCCTCCGGGCGCGATCTTCATGTACGGCGGCTACTTCAAGCTGGTCGGCGCCACCGTCGTGCACCAGCGCCTTCTGACAGCGGTGGCGATGGTGCTCGGCGCCGGGCTGGTGGCCCTGATCGGCGCACGCCTTGTTGGTCCTGTGTGGGCGGCCGCAGTCGCGCTGCTCTGGGGCGTGTGGCTTCCCGTGTTCCAGGAGTTCTCGCCGTACC
>JBGPOC010000233.1:0-4122 GCA_041487825.1 Candidatus Dormibacteraceae bacterium
ATTTGAGGCCTCCGAGACGGGCGGGACGGCGGAGATAAAGGACGTCGACGCCGCCATCGCGGCTGGTTCCAAGCGCGCTCATGTCACCGAGCGGGTGGTGGAAGCGTCGGAGAAGGTGAAGCTCGAGGATGCCAAGGTCGTGATCGCCGGAGGCCGCGGCATGGGCGGGCCGGACAACTTCCCCCTGCTCGAGGCGCTCGCTGGAGCGCTTGGAGGGGCGGTGGGCGCCAGCCGGGCCGTGGTCGATGCGGGCTGGGTGCCGTACTCGATGCAGGTCGGCCAGACCGGCAAGTCGGTGCGGCCGGGCGTTTACATCGCAGTCGGTATCTCCGGAGCGATGCAGCACACGGTGGGCATGAAGGCTTCGAAGATCATCATCGCCATCAACAAGGACGCCGAGGCGCCGATCATGAAGATGGCCGACCTCGGGGTCGTCGGCGACGCGCTGAAGATCGTGCCGGCGCTAACGGCCGCGGTAAAAGCAAAGAAGGGGTAGCGGCGGACCGCGCCCAGGCGCCTGGAGGGCGCCTCTCTCAGGACGACGCCGAGAAGCTGCTGGCCGAGCGCATCGAGCGCCGGCGTGAGCGCGACTTCGAGGCGGCCGACGACATCCGTGAGCGTCTGCGCTCCGGCGGGTGGGACGTGCTCGACAGCGCGACCGGCAGCGAGCTCCAGGCTCTCAAAGCTCCACCGCCGGCTGCGGAGCCGGTGACCCAGCGCGCGGTCAGCCTGCTGACCGTCGCACACGGCTGGATCCCTGATGTCGAGCGCTGGCTGCTCTCGGTATTCACCCACTGCAAGGCGGATTTCGAAGCGATCGTGGTCGACAGCTCCGGCGACGCTCGGATGGCAGGATGGCTGCACACTCGCGCCGCCTACAGGCTCCGCACGTTGAGGCTTGACCCTCCGCTCGGTTTTGCCACCGCCGTCAACGCCGGCATCGAAGCCGCATCGGGCGGGATCTGCATCCTTTTCGACCCTGGCATCCAGCTGACCGGCGACGCCGTCTCACCGTTGATCGCCGCCCTGGACGATCCGACGGTCGTGGTCGCCGGTCCCTTCGGGATCAGCGGCAAGGGCACGCTGAAGGAGTTCGAGGAGGACCCCGGACCCGAGGTGGATGCGATCGAGGCCTACTGCATGGCTTTTCGGCGGGCCGATGCGCTGGCGGTGGAAGGGTTCGACCCGAAGTTTCGTTTCTACCGGATCGCCGACATCGACTTCAGCTTCCGGCTTCGCGACCGCGGCGGCCGCGCCGTCGTGGTGCCTGGACTGCCGATGGAGAGGTATGCGCATCGTCTGTGGGAGGCGACGCCCGCTGCGGAGCGGGACCGCTTGTCGCGCCGGAACTTCTACCGCTTCCTCGACCGGTGGGGAAAGCGTGAGGACCTCCTTGTGGGAGGATCACGGCCGTGAGTGACGAGTACGCAGCCAAGATCGCCGAGCTCGAGGCCCGGCGCCAGAAGAACCTGGCCATGGGAGGAGAGGAGCGGATCGCCAAGCAGCATCAGCGCGGCAAGCTGACGGTGCGGGAGCGAATCGACCTCCTGTTCGACAAGGGCACCTTTGTCGAGTTCGGCCTGCTCGCCGAGCAGCAGGCGGTGCGAGGCGGCGAGCCCGTGGCGGATGGCACACCAGCCGATGGAGTCGTCACAGGGCACGGCGAGGTCGATGGACGCCAGGTCTGGGTGATCGCATACGACTTCACGGTCATGGCGGGTTCGATGGGCGCCGTGGGGGAGCAGTTCAAGGCGGCGCGCGTCCGCGAGCTCGCGCTGCGCTACCGGAAGCCGATCGTGTGGCTGCTCGACTCAGCGGGCGCGCGGATCCAGGAGGCTGCGGGCTCGACGTTTGCCGGCACCGGCTACCTGTTCTACGACCAGGTTGTGATGTCAGGAGTCATCCCGCAGGTCGCTGCCATGCTCGGACCATGCTCCGCAGGCACCGCTTACATCCCGGGCCTGGCCGACTTCGTGCCGATGGTCAAGGAGACGTCGTCGATGTCACTGGGAGGCGCCCGCCTGGTGAAGGCGGCCACCGGCGAGGACGTGACCGACCACGACATGGGCGGATCACAGGTCCACTGCTATGGATCGGGCGTGGGTGACAACGAAACAGCCGATGACACTGACTGCATCGCTACGGTTCGCCGGTTCCTGTCATACCTTCCGTCCAGCAACGGCGAGGCGCCACCCTTTCTGGACACCGGTGACCCGGCCGACCGGCCGGTTGCGGGACTGGAGAAGATCGTTCCCACCAATCCTCGAGCCGCTTACGACGTGAAGCGTGTGATCAAGGCTGTGTTCGATCGCGACTCATGGTTCGAGATCAAGCCGACATGGGCGAAGAACATCGTCATCGGATTCGCCCGGGCCGGAGGACACGCCGTCGGCGTGGTAGCGAATCAGCCGATGCAGAAGGGAGGCATCCTGGATTCGGACTCCGCGGACAAGGCGGCTCGCTTCATCCGCATGTGCGATGCCTTCAACGTCCCGCTGGTCTACCTGATGGACGTCCCGGGATTCATCGTGGGGTCGCAGGTCGAGAAGGACGGGATCATCCGCCACGGCGCCAAGATGCTGTACGCGACGTCCGAGGCGACGGTGCCGAAGGTCACCGTCATCATGCGAAAGGCCTATGGCGCCGGCTATTACGTGATGTGCGGCAAGGGCTACCAACCCGACCTGATCGTGGCGTGGCCGCTGGCCGAGATATCCGTGATGGGACCAGAGGGCGCGGTCAACATCATCTTCAACAAGCAGGTCGAGGCATCCGACAACCCGGAGGAGACCCGCGCCCTGCTCGTGGACTCGATCCGGGCCCAGATCACCCCCTACCTCGCTGCGGGCTGGGCGATGATCGACGATGTCATCGATCCCGCCGAGACCCGGCGGGTGATCATCCGGGGCATAGAGCAGGCTCGCAACAAGAAGGTCGACCGCCCCTGGCGAAAGCACGGAAACATCCCCGTATGAACCCTTCGGCGGGGCCCTCCCTCCTCCCGATGGTGGCGACCCTCCCCCTCGCCAACGCACCTTGCGCCTCTCAATTTGAAGCGGGACGGGGCGGTGGGCAACCCTGCCTGTTAAGACGGATGCCGTGACCAAGACCATCGTTACGGCCGCGCTGACCGGCGTGCTCGCGACCCGCGCCCAGTGTCCCGCCATCCCGTACACGCCCAAGGAGATCGGCGAGGAGGCCGAGCGGGCCGCGGCCGCCGGCGCCGCCATCGTCCACATTCACGCGCGAACGGCCGACGGCGGTCCGGACTGGCGCCTCGAGACCTTCGCCGAGATCTTCTCGGAGGTTCGCGCGCGAACGGACGTGATCGTCAATTTCTCGACGGGCGCCATCGGCCTTGCCCCAGAGGAGCGGGTCGCCCACATCAGCGCCCTCCGTCCGGAGATGGCCGCTCTGAACATGGGCTCGATGAACTACGCGATCTACTCGGAGAAGCGCAAGGTCTTCCATCACGACCACGTCTTCGCCAATCCGTTCAAGGACATCCAGTTCTTTCTGGGGGCCATGAACCAGGCGGGCGTGCGGCCCGAGATGGAGTGTTTCGACGCCGGCCACATCGGCAACACGAGGCCGCTCATCGACATGGGCGTGCTCCGCCCGCCCTACCAGTTCAGCCTGATCATGGGCGTCCTCGGAGGCATCCCGGGCACGACGCGCCACCTGGTGGACCAGGTGGATTCGCTGCCCCCGGGATCGAACTGGCAGGTGATCGGCATCAGCCTCAACCAGTGGCCGCTGGTCGCCGCTGCGATCACGATGGGCGGCAACATACGCGTCGGACTCGAGGACAACTTCTACCTTGAGGAGGGGAAGATGGCGAAAAGCAACGGCGACATGGTCGAGAAGGCGGCCCGGCTGTGCCGCGAGCTCGGCCGCGAGGTCGCTTCGGTGGCGGAAGCGAGGGCACAGCTTGGGCTCGAGGCCGAGCCGCGGCCGGCCCCAAGCCTCGGCCGCTCGGGCGCGCCGTCATGATCGAGGTCAAAGCCGAGCTGGTCGGGAACGTGTGGAAGATCACCGCCAAGCCGGGCGATGAAGTCGTCGAGGACGATGTGCTCATGATCCTCGAGTCGATGAAGATGGAGATCTCCGTCACCGCGCCGC
>JBGPOC010000234.1:0-4115 GCA_041487825.1 Candidatus Dormibacteraceae bacterium
GCAGGTAGTTGAGGACAGTGAAGATCGACTTCTTGATCTCACCCGCGTACTCGGTACCGCCGATGATCACGATGCGCCGCCCGAGGTTGACCAGGATGAACGTCTCGCTGCGGGTTCCATCCACCTTCGGGTCCGCCTTGACCGAAGGCAGGGATATCACGGTGAAATCCGGTCGGAAATCGAGGAGCTCGTCGGCCGTGGGGCGGATGAAGAGATTGCGCGCGAACAGGCTGTGCCACGCGAGCTCGGTCACCACCCTCACCCGCAGGCGGTGGCGCGTGTCCGCGCATGCGAAGACGTCCTGGGTGAAGACCTCGTGGCTGGCACAGAACTCGTCTATGCGCTGGAGCAGCCCGTCGAACTTCGCCGGCGCAATGGGCTGGTTCCCGACATGCCACCAGATCGCGCCCTCGCTCGTCGGCTCTTTGACGAAGAACTTGTCCTTGGGGGAACGCCCCGTGTGGTGGCCCGTCTCTGCCGTCAACGCGCCTGACGACACGATCACGGCCTCGCCGCGCCGGATCGCGTGCTCGTAGAGAGCCGCCGGGCTGAGGTTGCGGCGCTCGGGCGCGGGTCTTTCCCTGGCGGGCACTGGTTAAATATGAGGGAAAACCCGGATGGTTTTCCCTCATCGCCGGGCGCTGCGCGCGCGGCTGCTCTCTTTCCGGTATACGGAAAGGACTTGTTTGAGGATTATTTCCTCCCCGCGACGATTGGGAGCCGCAGAGACAAAGTCATGGCCGGGGGAACCCCGGCCAACCCCACAGCGCTAGTGAGCTACGCGATTCGCGAGCGCTTGGCGCTTGCCTTGCGCCTTTGCTTGCCACTGACGTAGTCGACCAGGACGTACTCGCCCAGCCGGTCGGGGGACACGAAGAACGCCCTGCCCTTGTTGATGCGGGTCATCTGGTTGATGAACTCGGTCAGGTAGGGTCCCCGCTCGAGCATGAAGGTGTTGATGACGATGCGATCCCGGGTGCACCGCCTCACCTCCCTCAAGGTCTGCTGGATCGTCTTGAACTGGGGTGGATAGGCGAAGTAGGCCCGTCCGTTGTCCTCGAGGTGCGCCGTGGGCTCCCCGTCGGTGACCATGATGATCTGGCGGTTCCCACGGTGCTTCGCGAGCAGTGAGCGGGCGAGCTGGAAACCGTGCTGCATGTTGGTCCCATACACGTAGTCGTTGAGCGCCAGCTGCGGCAGCGTCTGTGGTTTGAGCTCGACCGCGTAGTTGGAGAAGCCGACCACGTAGAGCGAGTCGCGCGGGTACTGGCTGCGAATCAGCGAGTCGAGCGCAATGGCCACCTTCTTGGCCGCGAGGAAGCAGCCGCGCAGGAACATCGATCGGCTCATGTCGATCATGAGAACCGTCGACGCCTGGGTCACATGCTCGGTGCGATGAACTACAAAGTCCTTGGCGGCCATCTTGACGGGAACCTTGGGCCCCTCCCTCACCAGCGAGTTGAAGAGCGTCTCCTTGAGATCCAGGAGGAACGGGTCGCCGTACTCGTAGTCCTTGAGCTCGTCGGATGCGTCGTTGCCCAGGCCGCCTCGCGACAGCTGGTGCTGGCCCATGCGGGCCTTCTTCAGCTGGTCGAATATGTCGCGCAGCGCCGACTGGCCGATCCGCCGCATCCCCCGCGGCGTGAGCTCCATTCGGCGGCCCTTCTGCTCCACGTAGCCCGCCTTCTCGAGCACCTCGGTCAACTTCCGCAGCTGATCGATCGCCTGCCTGGCCTCGTCGCCGAGTAGCTGCTGCGCGAGGGATCGGTCGACGTCGTCGGGCCGGAAGCTGCCACGCTCGAGCTGCGACTCGAGGCGGTCCATCTGCTGGAGGCGCTCCATCAGGCCCATCGCCTCCCCCATCGACAGCGAATCCTCGCCGAAGAAGGGGTATCGCTCGCTCAGCTCTGAGGGCGGCATCATCGCCTGCATGAAGCCCGACAGCCTCGCCAGCTCGAGCCTCAGCGAGTCGTCCTGGAGGAGGGAGTCCATCATCTGGCGCAGCTCTTCGCGAGCCTCCGGGCTCATGCTCTGGAGCAGCGACTGCATCTGCGCCATCTGCCGCTGCAGGTGCTCGAGAAGCTCGTCCAGGCTGTTGATGCCGGGCGGGAACATGTCGCCGTAGCGCTCCATGAAACCGTTGAAGTCAGGCGCTCGTCCCTCCATGCGCTGCTCGAGCATCTTGTTGAGGTCGCGCACCATGTCGCGGACGCGAGACAGGTCCTGGCCCTGCATCTGCTGGATCGATCCCTTCATGCCCTGGAACATCTGGTCGACCATCTGCTTCTGGAGCCCCTGCATGAGCTCCTCGAACTTCTGGCGGGCCTCGTCGTCCACGAACTCGTAGTCCCTCAGTCCCTTGACCCGACCACCGAGGTCGTCAGGCAGGCGGTCGAGCTGTTCGTTGCGCTGTCGCGCAATTCGCTCCATCAGCTTCTTGGCTTCGGGCGTCGCGGATTCGCTCAGGCGCCGCTCGATACCGCTCTTTTCCGTGTCGATCACGTCCTGCACCTTTTCGCGCAGCTGCTCGACGGTCGAGTCGAGGTTGTAGCGGCCGAGCTCGCGCTCGCGCGCCTCGCGCAGCTGCTTGAGCAGCTGCTCCAGGCCAGGCATATCTGGCGACCCCCATCGAAGCAGCCGCTGCAGGGCGGCGTTGAGGTCGCCGTAGTTCATCAGGTCATCCGAGAGCGCGTCGAGGACATCCCCGGCGTCGAGATCGTCCAGCCGTTGGGTCCCGTCCCAACGCGAGTACCGGAACTTCACGGGATCACGCTAGCAGGCCTCCACCCGCCGAGAGCCTTTTCAATGGCGCGAGCAGCGCTCAGGGCGACGTCGTCACACCAGTTGCGCGCCACCAGCTGGACGCCGATGGGAAGGCCCTCCGGCGACGTCCCGGCGCGAACCACTGCGCACGGGTTGCCGCCGAGGCTGTACGGGATCGTGTAGCTGAACTGGTTTTCGAGCCTGAACTTGGCGCCGTACTCGGGCGCCGGGCTGGCGGCGACCGGGCTGAGGATCAGGTCGAACTCGGACATGAAGCCGAGCAGGCCGGTCCTGAAGCCGTCCCAGCGCCGGAACACCGCCTCCGTGGTGATGTGCTTTCGGCCCCAGTACCCCAGGGTCACCTCTCGCGCCTCCTCGAGACCGGGCGGTCTCTTCGGGGTGACGCGGCAACCGGCCTTTTGCAGGGCGTTGGCGGCGGCCCGAACCGCGGCCGCGGTCGCCCGCGTCGGCTTGGTGATGCCGTCGTCGGCGTACCACGCGACCTTGAGGCCCTTGGTCGCGCCGAGACGCTTGGCGAGCGGCATCGGGATCACCCCCGAGTCGGTGCCGTCCGGCCCGCACAGGATCGGCAACAGGAGCCACAGGTCGTCGACATATCTCGCCATCGGGCCCACCTGGCTGCGCGGGTCGGTGAGCCCTCCGACGAGCGCGTAACCCCCCGTGCTCGGCACGCGGCCGGTCGTCGGCTTCAGCGCGGCGATCCCGCAGTAGTGCGCAGGGAGCCGGATGCTGCCTCCGGAGTCACTGCCGATACCGAGGGGCGACCCTCCGGCGGCGATGATCGCGGCCTCGCCGCTGCTGCTGCCGCCGGGCGACCGCTGCAGGTTGTATGGGTTACGAGTCCCTCCGTGAACGGAGTTCGCGCTGTCGTCTCCGATCCCGCCGGGCGGGCAGTTGGTCTTGCCGATCAGGATGGCGCCGGCGGCGCGCATTCGCGCGACGACCGTGGCGTCCTTCGTCGGAACGTTGGCCTTGAGCTTTCTCAGTCCTGCGGTGGTGACCACCCCGGCCGTGTCGAAGATGTCCTTGACCGTGAATGGAACACCGTGCAGGGGTCCTAACTTGGCGCCGCGCGTGATGTGGCGGTCGGCGGCGCGAGCCTGGATCAACGCCTTGTGCCCTTCGGTTCGAACCACGGCGTTCAGGTGCGGATTCATCGCCCCGATCTGCTCGATGTGCGCGCTCACGATCTCCTCGGAGGAGATCCGCCCGGTCCTGATCGCCTTGGCCAACCAGGTGGCGGACGCGCCGATGACGTTTCTCCTCCTGCGGCGTCTCTTGGCCATGGTCAGACGATGTCGCCGGGCTTGATGTCGAGGACCGCGACCCCC
>JBGPOC010000235.1:0-4080 GCA_041487825.1 Candidatus Dormibacteraceae bacterium
CGACTGGACATAGGGCTGGTAGGTGACAAAGCTGTGGTTGGAGGTCGTCCACGCGCCGTCTCGGTAGGTGTCGAACACCAAACCGCGCCAGTACGCAGGGGCGCCGGTGCGAACGTACATGACCGGCGCGTCACCAAGCCTCCCTCGGAAGTGCAGGTCGATGCTGTTCGTAGCGCCCGATGGATCCCCACTGATCTGGACCAGCGGCAGGGCGGGGTTCTCGAGCTCGCCCCGGAAGCTCGTGAAGTTGGGCAGCGACACGATGAGCGGGGTCGGCGATAGGGAGGTCGGCTGTGGGATGAGGTAGAAGGCCGCAAGGCCGAGCGTGAGGGCACCGACAAGCGTCAGAGCAAGCGGGCGGATCGGCGCTGCGACCCCGGCTTCAAGACGGCGCAGGTGAGAGGCCATCCAGAAGCCTGCCAGGTAGGCCATCCAGAGGGCGACCAGGATCGCGAAGGCGTAGTCCCAGGCGAAGACCGCAGCGAGGTAGAGGATGGCGAGGCTGATCCAAAGGCTGGAGTAGCAGTTGCGGCGCGTCTTCAGGTCGAAGCTCGTCACCGCCACCAGGAGGATGGCGAAGTTCGCCTGCGGCAGGATGCCGCCGAAAATGGCGCCGATCGAGTCGGCAAGGAAGTAAGCGAGCGCAGCGATCACGAGCCCGGCGATCAGGAGCTGGCCGGCGAGGCTGCGCTTGCGGGCTCGCCCGCGGTAGCTGACGATGTGACCGATCGCCGCCACCATGACGCCGCCGGCGGGGACAACATAGTCCTGCCCGTACAGCGCTATCCCCAGCGCCGCGACAACAAAGCCGGCAAACACGAAAGCCCGGCCCTCGAGCGAGTTCTCGGTGGGCGAGGCCGGGAGCTTGAGGAACCGGGGGATTCTCAAAGCGGCCATGACGTACCCACCCGCTGCACCGGTGCCTCGAGGTCGAATTCCGCGTCGCCGACAACCCAGGCCCGTATCCGGCCTCCGCGATGCCGCACGGTTTCGAGGGCCTCGATCAGCGGCTCGCTCGCGCCCGTGGTGACGCCCACCGCGTCGGCGACAGAAGGCGAGTCGCCCGCCGGCGCCTTCGACGCCTCGGGATACCTCGCCAGCCATTCGAGCAGGGCCCACAGAGAACGTGCTTCGCTTGGTGCGGTGGGCTCCAGGCCGGGCGCCCAGAGCACCACGCGACCGCCACCACGAATGCAGTCCCAGGCCTCCGACGCCGCCAGGCGGGCGACCTGATCGGCGACCTCGCGCGTCGCCGGGTCCGGGTCGCAGAAGATCCCTACCGTCTGCACCCCCGGTGGCTCGTACTCGCGCACAACCAGCTCTCCCAAGCGCGCGCTGGACCGCCAGTGAATTCGCCGAAGCGGGTCGCCCGCCCTGTACTCCCGAACACCGAACAGTTCCATCCCCGAGCCGGCGCGAGGCGCGGCGATGCTTGCCTCCAGCTCCCTGGCTTGGGGGCGCGCTGTGAGCGAGGTGAAGCGCGGCAGCACGAGGCCGACCTCCCCGTCAGCGCCCTTGCGCCTGAATCGGAAAAAGCCGAACGGGTCGCTCGATTCCAGCACCCAGTCTTGGGCGAGGATCGGCCCGCGAGCCACCGGACCAACCGTCCTGCGCACCTTCCACCCCGCCTTGGGCACCACGCCCGTTGCGGCCCGCACCTCCACACCACCGACGGAGCCCGACAGGCGTGCAGGTCCCCGCGCGGCCCCGAGCGTTGTCAGCCCGAGCTCGATTTCGGCGCTGTCGCCTTCGAAAACCGGGGCGGGGATCGGTCCGATGCGGAGCAGCTGCTCGGGGAGTTCGTCGACCGGCGAATCAGGCGCCGGATGGATGGCGGCCAAACCGAATCCGGCCGCGAGCCCTCGCCAGTTCCAGCGTGCGTAGACGTAGGCCGCGACGATAAGCGCCGCGATCCAGTACGCCAGGAGGAAGAGCCAAGCCACCTCCGAGGTGGAACCGTAATAGAAGACGACGGCCGCAACCGCCAACGCGCCGGCGAAGCGCCAGGTCAAGGGCATGCGGCTCAACGTCCCCGGATCAGTGCTGCCTCAGGGGGGGCAGTGGGACCGAAGACACGACCTCCTCGAGAACGTCGGCGGCCTTGACCCGTCCTCGCATGCCCAGTCGGTGAGAGAGCACGGGCAGCGCGAGCAGCTTGATGTCGTCAGGCAGAACGAAATCGCGACCCTCAAAGAGCGCCCAGGCCTGGGCGGCGCGCTGCAGGTAGACGCCCGAGCGCATGCTCGCCGGCAGCAGGACCTCCGGCCGGGAGCGGATGGCGTGCAGAAGGGAGACTATGTACGTCCGGATCGCGGGCGCCGCGACGACCCTCAGGCACGCGTCCTGCAGCTCGATGACCTCCTGCAGCGTCAGAACCGCGCGAAGGTCGGCGATCGGGTCGCCATGCTCGCGGCGGGCGAGCACCTCCATCGCCTCCTCGTCGGTGGGCGGGCCCATCTCGGCCGCCAGGATGAAGCGGTCGAGCTGCGATTCCGGCAGTGGATAGGTGCCGTGGAACTCGGTCGGGTTCTGGGTGGCGACGACGAAGAAGGGTCGCTCGAGAGTCCGCGTCACGCCCTCCACAGTCACCTGCCCCTCCCCCATCGCCTCCAACAACGCCGACTGCGTGCGCGGGGTCGCTCGGTTGACCTCGTCGGCCAGCACGATGTTGGCGAACACTGGGCCCGCGATGAACTCGAAGGTCAGGTCCTTCTGGTTGAAGATGCTCGAGCCGGTGATGTCCGAGGGGAGAAGGTCCGGCGTGCACTGGATGCGGCGGAATGTGCCCCCCACCGAGGTGGCGAGCGCGCGCGCCAGCAGCGTCTTGCCCGTGCCGGGCAGGTCCTGAAGGAGGACGTGGCCGCCCGCGACCAGCCCGGTCGCCGCAAGCCGCACCACCCGCTGCTTGCCGACGATGACTCGGTGAACGTTCTCTTCGATCCGGCCGAGGAGCTCGGCGGCTCGGCGCGGTACCAGGGCGGGTTCGGGGGACGCCGACGACATTTCCAACCAGTCTAATTCGGTGCCTGGGCTATCCCTTCAGTTGCGATCGCGATCGCGCTCAGGGCTGGCCGATCATCCGGGCGATCACCTCCGCGAGGTTCGGTCCCCCCTTGCCAAATGGAACCGAATGGACTCGGTGCGCGAACACCATCTCGGCGACCTCGCCCACCTGCCCTGCCCCCACCTCTCCGACGGTGTCGTACGCCGCCTTGGCCTGGGCCGCCCGCGCGCAGACGAGGTCCGAGCGGTGGCCGTCCACCTCGAGCGCGATCGAGAGCTGGGCGATCAGGCGCAGGATCGGTCGAGGCAGCTCAACCTCAGGGAAGGTGGCAATCGCCTCGGCAATGTGGGACCGCACGTCCTGCTCCGACTCGGCGTGCTGCTGGTAGAACTTCAAGGGGTCGTCTTCCCAAAACGCTCGCTTCTCGACGATGGCGACGCGCTGGTCCAGATCGCGGATCCCCTCCACGTCGACGCACAACCCGAAGCGATCGAGCAGCTGGGGGCGGAGCTCACCTTCTTCCGGGTTCATCGTTCCGATGAGGATGAATCGCGAGGGATGTGAGACGGAGACCCCTTCGCGCTCGACGGTGTTGATGCCCATGGCGGCGGCGTCGAGGAGCACGTCCACGATGTGGTCGTCCAGAAGGTTCACCTCGTCGACGTAGAGGATGTTGCGGTTGGCCTCGGCGAGCACGCCGGGCTCGAAACGGCGCGCGCCTTCCCGGAGGGCGGCTTCAAGGTCGATCGTTCCGACCACGCGGTCCTCCGACGCGTTGATCGGCAGCTCCACCACGCGCATGCGCCGCGTGGCCACCGGCAGGGGCCCCGCCGCGGCCCGGTCCCGGCAATCGAAGCACCAGTCCTCCGGGTCGTCGGGATGACAGCCGAAGTGGCAGCCCTCGACCACCTGCTGATCAGGCAAGAGGCGCGCCAGTGCGCGCACCGCCGTCGACTTCCCCGTCCCCTTCTCGCCGCGGATCAGCACTCCGCCGATCGACGGGTTGATGGCATTGAGCACGAGGGCTAGCTTCATCTGTTCCTGGCCCACGATGGCCGTGAACGGGTACGAGTATC
>JBGPOC010000236.1:0-4075 GCA_041487825.1 Candidatus Dormibacteraceae bacterium
CGCGGCCCTCAAGGTCTCCGCCATGGAGGCCGCTGGCGGGGCAGAGCTCCTGCGGCAGGTGCTCGAGGAGCAGCGGATCATCGACGGCACGTACACGGTCGTCAAGCCCGACAAGCCGCTCGAGTTCGTCGGCCAGGTCAAGCAGACGCTGCTGACCGGGAGGCTCGGCCGGACCCCCATGGGTCTGGCCCTGGAGATCGCCGATTGGCAGGACCTCGACGGCGAGTTCGAGATGGAGAAGAACCGGCTTCGGCTTCGCTACCAGGAGCTGCAGCTCGTCAAGGAGTGGGACGGCGAGCTCGAGGGCTTCACCGGCATCGTCCTGCGAGAGCAGGCCAAGACGCTGCCGATCCTCGACTCCACAATGCGGTTCATCGAGCACCTCCGCGACTATCGGGAGAAGCTCGCCGAGGCGGCCGTGCGGCGCTACGAGGCCACCGAGCAGTGGATGGAATGCCCCAAATGCGAGGCGGAGGTGCCCACGGCCAGCAGCATCCACTGTCCTGAGTGCGGGGAGGACATGCGCGGCGGAGAGTACGTGCGCGCAGTGCTGCACCTGGTCGATGACGCGGACGGCCGGATCTATCGAGGCATCGATTCCCTGACCGTGCGTTCCGCGGGCTTTCCCGAATACCGGGGCATGTCCCTGGACCGGATCCAGGGCTCCAACCTGTGGGTCAGCTTCAGGCGCTACGACCCGCTGCCGGACGAGGGCATCGTGCTGCCCACCGCGAGCGTCGAGATGTTCGAGGCTCAGCGCTCGGTCATCCGCCAGCTGCAGATCGGCAGCCCGCGCTCGGGCGCGCTGGCAGCCGAGCTGGCCGACCCCGGCTGGTTGGGCAGCCCGCCCCGGGTGCAGCTCGACGGCAAGAAGGCCCACCATCTCCCCGACCCCAATGAGGAGCAGTCGGAGGCCGTGGCCCGCGTCATGGGCATGCGGCCGGGGCAGATCTACCTCATCCAGGGACCGCCGGGGACCGGAAAGACCACCGCCATCGTCGAGTCGATCCGGCGAATCCTCGGACGCAACCCGGCAGCGTCGATCCTTCTGTCGTCGCACTCGAACGACGCGGTCGACACCGGGCAGGAGCGCCTGCTGGGCTTCTCTCACGTGCGCCAGGCGCGCATCGCCGAGCCGGGCAAGGTGCCGCGGCGCCTGCGCCCGACGCTCGTCGAGGGCGACGACCTCGAGCCCTACAACCTCGTCGCCGGCACGTGCAACCGGCTGGCCATCGATTCACGCCTTCGATTCAAGATCTTCGACTGGCTGATCCTCGACGAGGCCAACAAGGTGCGCGCCAACGAGGCTCTCGCGCTGATGCCGCTCGCCAAGCGCTGGGTGATGATCGGCGACCTCAAGCAGCTGCCGCCCGTGATGGAGGAGGCGGCCTCCACATTCAAGGTCGAGCAGCCGCTGGACGAGATGGTGCGCGACGACAGCTTTTACGGATGGGTCTGGGACAAGGTGCCGGCGACCTCGAAGATCATGCTGCCGCGGCAGTACCGGATGCGCGAGCCGATTGGCCGCGTGGTGTCCGACCTCTTCTACGACGGCAAGCTGATCCATGAAGCACCGCATCCGCGGATGCCACTGCCCTGGCCGTTCGACCGCGAGCTGGTTTGGGTCGACACCGGGGCCCAGGACGAATACCGCGACGCGCAGCGGTCGGTGGCCAATGAGTTCGAGGTCGCGCTCTGCAAGGACATCACCTCGATCATCCGGCGCCGGGTCCGCAAGGCAAAGCTGGCGGTCATCGCGATGTACGCCTCGCAGGTCGGCAGATTGACATCCGCTCTGAAGGGCATTGTTCCACCGGACGACATCGAATCGGTCGATGCTTTCGAAGGCCGCGAATCGGACGGCGTCATCCTTTCGCTGGTCCGCTCCAACGACCGCGCCGCCATCGGATTCCTCAATGACCCGAACCGGGTGAACGTGGCCATCTCGCGAGCCAAGAAGCTGCTCGTGATCGTCGGTGATTCGAAGACCGTCATCGGCGGCGCGCCGGAGCTGTTCGGACCTCTGTTCGAGCACGCGAAGGAGGAGGGCCTGGTCGCCGGCGTGGGAGCCGTGGTGACCGCCTGCCAGCGGGTGGGTATCCGCTCCCAGGTTCAGCGCCTGTCGCGTCCGCACCATGGTGAACGCCGCTCGAGGCGCCGCCATCGCGGCCAGCGTCCCTCGCTTGACGGGGCCGTCAACGGCGACGCCGTGTCTGGCGAGCCCGAGGATCTCGCGAACGCAACCGTCGACGGAGAGGCCGGCCACACCACCAACGGGGCCTCGGACACCTCCATCTCCACCCCGGCAGAGGTGGTTGACCTTGCGGAACTGCGGGCTGCTCCCGTCGACAAACCGACGGAGGGCGACACTCCGCTTTAAGCTTCGCAGTGACGAAGTGGCGGATCAATGCGTTTTCTGCGAGATCCTGCGGGGGGATGCCCCCGCGACCTTCGTCCACCAGGACGACACGGTCGTCGCATTCATGGACATCCAACCCATCACCCACGGGCACATGCTCGTCGTGCCGCGTGAGCATGCGGTACTGATGTCGGATCTCAACGAAACAGCCGCGATGCGTACGTTCAGAGTCGCCCGCCACCTGTCGGAGGTGGTTCGCCACACACTCAACGCGGGCGGCGTGAACCTCTTCGTCGCCGATGGCGAGGTCGCGTTCCAGGACGTTCCCCATTTCCACGTACATGTGATTCCGCGATATCCGAACGACGGTTTCGGCCTCACGTTCCCGCGGAACTACACCGAGCCGAGGAGCCGCGCCGAGCTGGAGACGATCGCCTCCGCGATCCGCAACGCCGCCGGCTAGGCGGCCCGGAGGCTCATCTCGACACGTAACCCATCAGGGCGGAATCCCGTAACACACCTGTGGCGATGAACTCCGCAACGCATGTGATGAAGACGCTGACCAGGAAATTCAGCCCGCTCGTCGCCCTTGTCGTGCTCACGGCCGCCTGTGCGGGCGGCGGGCCGCCCAGCGCGACGCAGTCCCCCTCGCCCGCGGAGGGGACAAGCCAGGGCCTGATCGCCTACGCGGCCACCAACGGGGTCGGGGTGCTCGACCCGGCCTCAGGCAAAGCGACTGTGGTCTCGCCGCTCCCGGCGGGGGCGGCATTCAGGGTTTCCGGGCCGGTGTGGGCGCCTGCGCCCGGCCTGCCCTACCCGGTTGTGTATTTCACGATCCACGACGACCGCCCCGCCGAGAGCCGGAACACGGCCGGCGTCGTCCCGTATGACTGGCTGTTTCGGGTCGACCCCTTCGCGGGGGTAATCACGCCCGTGGCGGCCTCCTTCGACATCCAGAGCGAGGGCCCGTTCGGCATCGCGGCCAACGGCCACTACCTGGCCCTGACAGTCGGGTGCTGCACGACCTACGAGGCGGACGCTCTCGACCTCACGACGCGGTCAGGCGCCGTCCGGGTGGCGGCCAAGCCGCCGGCCCAGACTGCGCTCTTCACGGAGGGCGCCGCCCCTGGCGCAAGTGGGCTCATCGCTGTGCGCGCCTTCGCGACCGGCCTCTGGTACTGGCTCAACCTGGACGCGAACGTGCTCCATGCCTTCCCGCTGAAGCTCGGGCCTCAGGACGGCCCCATCGCAATTACGGCAGACGGCACGATGGTGGCGGTGTCGAGGCCCGACCACGGCCCCGTGATCGAGCCTATCGACGTGACTGTGCCGGTCGCCTCCAGCCCGGCCGCCGGCGCATCGGCGCCGGCCACACCGGTCGCCTCGACCCCGACTCCATCGGTCAAGCCGCGCGCCGTCAATTCCAAGCTGCCCCACGCGGATGCGCTGGCCTGGAACCCGGACGCGACCCTCCTTGCGCTCGCCGTGAGTGGCGGGATCCAGGTCTACAGCGCGGCGGGGAAGGATGGGACCCCTCCCGTTCAGAAATACCTGACCGGGACCGGCGTGACCGGCGTGGATTGGTCGGGCGCGATACCGGGCCAGACGTTCGCCGCGGTCAAGCCCGCGGCAGGATCGCAGGCGTCGGTCGACGCCCTGCTCAAGGTGACCAAGCTGCCCGCGGCAGCCGACAGGACCTCGGTTCGCTACCTGACG
>JBGPOC010000237.1:0-4040 GCA_041487825.1 Candidatus Dormibacteraceae bacterium
ACGCGGCGTCCTCCTACCTGGTCGGCGGAGAGGTTATGGGACCGCAGGGCAACGCCCATGCGTCGATCGTTCCGTACGGCGCGTTTCGCGCGGCTGACGGCTACGTCCTCATCGGGGCCGCCAACGACCAGATGTTCAGCCGCCTTTGCGAAGTGCTGGGTCTGTCGGGGCTGGCGGGGGACCACCGCTTCCGCACGAACGCGGACCGGGTGGCGCATCGGCCGGAGCTCGAGGCCGCGTTCAGCGCCCGGCTGGCCGCCGCGACCGTGGCCGAGTGGGTCGAGAGGATCGGCGCGGCCGCCGTGGCGGTCGCCCCTGTGAACTCGATACGGGACGTTTTCTCAGATCCCCAGGTGGTCGCGTCGGGCCAGGTGGTGACATTCGACCACGCGACCCTCGGCGAGATCCGCCTTGTCGGTTCGCCCATCCACATGTTCCGGACCCCAGTCCGTCACCAGGGCGCGCCGCCGGTTCTCGGCCAGGACACGGAGGCGGTGCTGAGCGAGCTCGACTGAGACCCCAGCTTGACATGTGACCATATGGTCACCTATAGTCCCAAGGCGTGGACGAGGTGTTCAAAGCGCTCGCGGACCCCACCCGGCGGAGCCTGCTGGACGAGCTGTTTCGCGCCGACGGGCAGACGCTGAGCTCGCTGCAGGCGCGTTTGCCGATGACGCGTTTCGGCGTTATGAAGCACCTGAGGCAGCTCGAGGCGGCCGGGCTGGTGGTGACCCGGCGCCGAGGGCGCGAGAAGCTCCACTTTCTGAACCCGGTGCCGATCCGGCTCGTCCACGACCGGTGGGTGAGCAAGTACGCCGAGCCCTGGGCCGCAACGTTGAGCGGCCTCAAACACAAGCTGGAGGAAGAGATGGAAAAAGTATTCGAGATCTACATCAAGACCACCCCGGAGCGCCTGTGGGAGGCGATCACCGACCCCGAGATGAGGAGCAAGTACAACTTCGGCGCCCGCGTGACCTCGGACTGGACCCCCGGCTCACGCTACGCGCAGGCCACCCCGGACGACGCCAGGCTCCTTGGAGAAGGAGTCAACCTCGAGGTCGACCCGCCGCGCCGCCTGGTTCAGAGCATGGTCGCGCTGTGGGGCGAGGACGTGAAGAGCGAGGGAACCTCGAGGGTGACGTGGGAGATCGAACCGGTCGGCGATTCATGCCATCTGACCGTCACCCACGACCAACTCAGGGAGGGGGCGAACGACCAGCTCTATGGTGGCTGGCCGATGATCCTTTCAGGCCTCAAGACGCTGCTCGAGACCGGAGAGCTGTTGACCACGCCGGGATCGCTGATGTACGCGCCGAACCAGACCACCGGCTAGGCTCCGCGGACTTACGACGTTACCGTCGGAACCACGCCGGCGCTCTGCAACGTTATGACCACCGCGACACACACGACGTCAAGAGCGATCACGCGGAACACGAGTCCGCGCAGAGAAGTCCGCGCAACCGCAGCCGCTGCGACGGCCGCCCCAATCGTTATCAGCACGATCCAGGTCACGGCGAACGCGAGCGCGATCCCGGCACTCAATGTGGCAATCGAATACAGGCTCAGACTCCACGTTCCACCGAATACGGCACCGGCCAAGACGCCGAACCGTATGCCGTCTCTCATCCGGCTGAGGCTGAGGCGATGCGTTATTTCAACAATGGTCATCGCCACGATCAGAAATGCCAGGTAGCCGATTGGAATTCTCCGAAACGCATCCGCAGGCGCAAGGATGAAGGTTCCGCCATCGCGGTAGAGACCGGCAAATAGCCCGCCGCCGAGCACGAAGTCCAGCCCGAGCATGGCCAGCCACACGATCAACGCCACGCGAAGTCGCCTCGAGAGCTTCAACGGGTGTGAAGGCGCTTCAGGCAGCACTGAAGTCATTCTTCCCCTCGGCGGTCAACCCAACAGGGGCGATCGGCCTGCCCGCAAAGGTCCATCCGCGGCGGTGACGTCATCCGGGTCGGCCATATCGCCGGCAGCACGGCCACGGCTTAACATGGGCCGGATTGAGCCGCATCACGCAGAGCTCGCAGATCTCTCGCCCGACGTGACCGAGGACCTCGAAGCCCTGCGCCGCCGGCTCCGCGCAGGGGTCCTCCCCATCGAGCTCTTGAAGCCCGGTCACGAGATCGTCCTGAGGTGGCGCGGCCGTGCGGTGACACGCGACGAGCTCAGGGCCGGTGCGGAGGAGATCGCGGGCGGTCTTCACGGGCTCGGGGTCAAACCACACGATCGAGTCGGGCTGTATGCGGCCAACTCGCTCGATTGGGTGATGGCATATCTCGGGACCTTGAGAGCCGGCGCCTGCGTGGTCCCCATGAACCCCGACTATCGATCCGCCGAGGCCGACCACATCATTTCGAACTCGGATCCATCACTGGTCATCGCCGACGTCGATCGGGCGCCGATCGTGCACGAGCTTGGCCGGCGCCACGCACCTCTGGAGGACCTTCCCCGACGCCAGCCGCCCCCCATGCCCGGGCTGACCCCAGAGGATCCGGCGATCATCCTGTACACGTCAGGGACGACTGGCCGGCCGAAGGGGGCCGTGCTCGACCACGGGGGCATGCTGGCCCAGGCCCGCGGCGCCATCGAGGTCTGGCGCTGGACGGCCGGCGACACGCTGGTCCATGCGCTGCCACTATTCCACCTGCATGGCCTCGGCATGGGACTGAACGGCACGCTTCTCAGCGGCGGCAGCGCAACACTCATCTCCTTCTCGCCTGAGGCCGTGGTCGCCGAGCTCACCCGGCCGGATGACGCGAGAGGCACGATCTTCTTCGGCGTGCCGGCGATGTACCAGCGCCTCTGCGACTGGCTTGACGAGCACCCGACCGACCTGTCCCACGTAAGGGTGTTCGTTTCCGGATCGGCACCTCTGCCCCCGGCACTGTTCGAGCGCTGCCGCCGGTTGCTCGGCCAGCCGCCGGTCGAGCGCTACGGGATCACGGAGGGAGGGATCGTGGTCACGAATCCCTACGACGGACCGCGACAGCCGGGGCGGGTGGGACTGCCTTTTCCCGGGGTCGAGGTGAAGCTGGGTGAGCGGGACGAGGTTCTGCTCAAGGGGGCGCAGGTCTTCCGTGGTTACTGGCGCAATCCACAGGCCACCGAAGAAGCCTTCACTTCGGACGGGTTTTTCCGAACAGCCGACGTCGGGGAGATCGGCGGTGACGGGACGCTCGCCATCCGCGGGCGCCTGAAGGAGCTGATCATCTCGGGGGGCTTCAACGTGTATCCGCGCGAGGTCGAGCTCGTTCTCGAGACGCATCCAGCGGTCGAAGAGGTGGCGGTCGCCGGCGTGCCCAGCGAGGCCTGGGGCGAAGAGGTGACCGCGTTCGTCGTGCCGTCGAAGTCGACCCGGCTGATCGAGAGCGAGCTCATCGCATACGCGCGCGAGCGCCTGGCCACTTACAAGTGTCCTCGGCGGGTCGTCGTGCTGGAAAAGCTGCCGCGCAACGCCATGGGCAAGATCGAGCGGTCTAAGCTCGCTGTGCCGTGAAATTCATCGATCTGACACAGGACTTCTCCCTACACACCCCCGCGTTCGCCGGCTATGCGGGGCCCGCGATCCGATGGATCAAGAGGCTCGCGTTCGACAAGGCGGGCGGCCAGGAGATCACGATGACGCTCCACGTCAGCACCCACCTGGACGCCCCGGCGCACTTCCTGTCGGGCGGCAAGTTCATCGGCGAGCTGGACCTAGACTTCCTCATCGGCCCGGCCTGCGTTGTCGACCTGGAGCGCATGGGCGTTGGTGACTACGAGCTGTACGGGCCGGAGCACTTCGAGCGCTGGGAGAAGGACACCGGGCACCGCATCGAGCGCGGCGACATCCTTGTCATCCACACCGGTTACCACCGCTACTACCCGGAGAACTGGACCGACCGGTCGGAGGTCGACGAGACCAAGTACTTCATCCGTCACCCCGGGCCCACGCGCAAGTTCGCGGAATGGGTGCTGAAGCGCGGCGTGAGGTGGATCGCGGTCGACTCCGGCAGCGCCGACCATCCGATGAACAACGTGATCCGGCG
>JBGPOC010000238.1:0-4015 GCA_041487825.1 Candidatus Dormibacteraceae bacterium
CAGCGAGGTCAACGAGTCGATCGGCGCATACGCGATCGCCGGTCATCGCCACCTGCCCGAGGTGGCGCAGGAGCTCGGATTGCTGAATCGAAATGGGCTTCGGCTCACTTTCGTGCCTCACCTCGTCCCGATGACGCGTGGGATCCTGGCCACCTGCTACTTCGACCTAAGGGGGTCGCTCGCCGAGCTTCAGGACAGCTACTCGGAGTTCTACGCGGGACAACCCTTCACGAGGGTGGTCCGCCAGAGCCCGACGACCAAGCTCGCCGCCCACTCGAACCTCTGCCTGGTCAACGTCGCCGCTCAGGGGGAGAAGGCTGTCGTGACGGCTGCACTCGACAACCTGGTCAAGGGGGCATCCGGCCAGGGGGTCGAGTGCTTCAACATCGCGTTCGGCTTCGACCGCACGACCGCCCTCGCGATGCCGGTCCAATGGCCGTGACGTTCGCGCGCGGCTTTCGCGCCGGCACGGCAGCCTGCGGCATCAAGGCGTTCACGGCGGGAGCATCAGCGATACCGTCGGGCCAGCGAGACGACCTCTGCGTCATCCAGTCCGAGCACGATTGCGACACGGGCGGGGTCTTCACGACCAACAAGGTCAAGTCGGCATCGGTGGTTATCGACCAGCTGCACCTTCAGCACAATCGGGTCCGCGCGCTGGCGATCAACTCGGGCAACGCGAACGCCTGCACCGGCGCCCAGGGCTTCAAGGACGCACTGCTCATGGCGAAGCTCACCGCCGACCGGCTCGACCTCGACCCCGACCAGGTTCTGGTGAGCTCGACGGGCGTCATCGGGCGCTACCTGCCGATGGACGCGATCAAGGCGGGCATCACGGAGGCCTGCGGCCGCCTCAGCGCCGATGGAGGCGATCGTGCGGCACGCGCCATCATGACCACGGACACCGTCCCCACGACGGCCCAGCTCGAAGTGGAGATTGGGGGCGCCATCGTCCGGGTCGGGGGGATGTGCAAGGGCTCGGGGATGATCCACCCGAACATGGGCACGCTGCTCGCCTACATCACGACGGACGCATCGGTGGAGCAGGGCCTGATGGCCAAGCTCGTGAAGCCGATCGCCGACCGGAGCTTCAACCAGGTCACGGTCGACGGAGACAGCTCCACCAACGACACCTTCTTGATGCTCGCGAACGGAGCCGCCGGCAACGCGCCCATCCGTGCCGGCAGCGTGCAGGCGGAGCAACTTGAGATGGCGCTGCTCGAGGTTGCCCGTCAGCTGGCTCGCGCTGTCGCTGCCGACGGTGAGGGCGCCAGCAAGCTGATGACGGTTCGGGTCCTCGGCGCGGCCTCGGACGCGGATGCGCGAACGGCCGCGAGAGCAGTGGCCTCCTCAAGCCTGGTCAAGGCCGCGGTGCACGGCGGAGACCCCAATTGGGGCCGCATCGTGTGCGCGCTCGGGTACAGTGGCGCGGAACTGGCGCTCGACAAGCTCCACCTCAGCGTGGGTGGGCTCGTCGTGTTCGAGCGAGGCGCTGGGGTCAACGTGGACCTCTCGGCCGTGCGCCGCACGTTCGAGCAGCCAGAGATCGAGATAGTGGCCACGCTCGGGCTGGCCAACGGCCGTGCCGAGGCCTGGGGCTGTGACCTTTCGGAGGAGTACGTGCGAATAAACGCCGACTACACCACATGACGCTGACGGTCGAGGAACGAGCAAAGGTCCTGGTCGAGGCGCTGCCGTACATCAAGCGGTTTCACGGCCAGATCGTCGTCGTCAAGGTGGGGGGCAACGCCATCGAGCAGGCCAGGGACGCGACCCTGCTCGACGTGGTGCTGCTGCGCTACGTCGGCATGCAGCCGGTGCTGGTGCACGGCGGCGGCCCCGAGATCACGGCTATGAGCGAGCGGCTTGGCATCAGGGCCACCTTCAAGAAGGGGCTCCGGGTCACGGACGAGAAGACGATGGAGGTCGTGAAGATGGTGCTGACGGGGAAGGTCAGTCCGGACCTCGTCGCGACCATCAACCGCCTCGGCGGCCAGGCCGTCGGGATGAGCGGCGAGGACGGGCCGTGCATCATCGCCGAACCTTTGAACGACGTTCTGGGCTTCGTCGGCCGGGTCACCCAGGTCAACAAGGAACCGATCACGGCGTTGTTGGGCCGGGGCTACATCCCGGTCATCGCCTCGATCGGTCTCGGCTACGACGGCCACGCGTACAACATCAACGCTGACACTGTCGCGGCGGAGATCGCCGTCGCGCTGAACGCCGCCAAGCTGATTCTCCTCACCGACGTCCCGGGCGTGCTGGGCGTCGACGGTCGCGTCGTCGCGGTGCTCTCCAAGGACGACGCCCGCCAGAGGATCGACGCGGGCGAGGTGACGGGCGGGATGATCCCCAAACTCGAAGCTTGCCTGCGTGCGCTGGACGGCATCCCGTTGGCGCATATCGTCGACGGCCGCACGCCGCACGCCCTGCTCCTGGAGCTCTTCACGGAGGCGGGAATCGGGACGATGGTCACGCCGTGACCGGAGCGGGTTGACACCGACCACCCCGGAGCTGGCCGACAAGTACCTGATGCAGACCGGCCGCCGGCTGCCCGTCACCTTCGTCCGCGGCGAGGGGTGCCTTGTCTACGACGACCAGGGCCGGGAGTACCTCGACCTGGTGGCCGGGATCGCGGTCAACGTGCTCGGCCACTCTCACCCCGAGGTGGTCGCGGCCCTCGCGCGCCAGGCCCAGACCCTGATCCACACGTCCAACCTCTACTTCACCCAGCCGCAGGTCGAGCTCGCGCGCCGCCTGGTCGAACTCTCGTTTCCGTCCCGCGTGTTCCTGTGCAACTCGGGCGCGGAGGCGAATGAGGCCGCGATCAAGATCGCGCGCAAATGGGGAACACGGAACCGCGACGGCGCTTTCGAGATCATCACTTCCGTCGGCTCGTTCCACGGCCGAACCCTCGCGACCATCACGGCCGGCGGGCAGCACAAGTACTCAGATCCCTTCAAGCCGCTGCCGGACGGCTTCGTCCACGTGCCCTACAACGACATCGAGGCGATCAAGGCGGCGACGACGGAGCGGACCGTCGCCGTGATGCTCGAACCCGTGATGGGAGAGATCGGAGTCATCCCGGCATCCCCGGGTTACCTCGCCGCGGTCAGGAGCTGGTGCGACGCAAAGGGTTTGCTGCTCATCCTCGACGAGGTGCAGACGGGGCTCGGTCGCACCGGTAGATGGTTCGCTCACCAGCACCACGGGATCACCCCGGACGTGATGACCCTTGCCAAGGGCCTCGGCGGCGGCGTCC
The DNA here is from genome assembly GCA_041487825.1 of Candidatus Dormibacteraceae bacterium. GTDB lineage: Bacteria > Chloroflexota > Dormibacteria > Dormibacterales > Dormibacteraceae > Palsa-872. Next base: position 3,263 of record JBGPOC010000238.1, read on the forward strand.
CGATCGGAGCGTGTCTCGCCGCACCACGGGCCGACGTCTTCGAGCCGGGCGACCACGGGTCGACGTTCGGCGGCAACCCGCTGGCATGCGAGGCGGCTCTCGCCGTGCTGACCGTGATCGAGCGGGACGGCCTGGTCGGTCACGCCGCGGAGATGGGCGATCTGATGCGTGGGGCCCTCCTCGGGCTCGGGGTCAAGGATGTGCGGGGACTCGGTCTGATGCAGGCATTCGAATTCGCCGAGCCGCGCGCCAAAGCGTTTCAGCAGTCATGCCTGGAGGCGGGGCTGATCGTCAACGCGGTCGACGAGAACTCCGTCCGCCTCGTGCCGCCCCTCATCATCACCGAGGCGCAGGTCGACCGCGCGGAGGGGACCATGCGGAGCGTGCTCGGGTGACAGCGACCAAGGGGCAGCGGCACCAGGCCATCCTCGCGTTGGTCAACCGGGGTGGAGTGCACACGCAGCAAGAGCTGGCCGAGGCGCTCGCACGACGTGGGCTTCGCGCCACCCAGGCGACGATCTCGCGCGACGTCCAGGAGCTCGGGTTGGTGCGTTCGGTGAACGGCTACCGGAGCTCGGCTGCCCTGGTCCGCGAGCTGGTGCTGTCAGTCGAGCTGATAGACCCGGTGGCCGTCATCAGGACCCCGCCGGGCACTGCGAACATGGTCGCGCGGCGCATCGACGAGGCCGGCCTGCCGGGCATCGCCGGCACCGTTGCCGGTGACGACACGATCATCGCCGTGCTGAGAAAGCG